>JUNU01000364.1 GCA_001067655.1 Neisseria lactamica | reverse complement strand
TTGAGCTAAGGCGAGGCAACGCCGTACTGGTTTAAAGTTAATCCACTATAAATACAAAAGGTCGTCTGAAAACCAATATTTAGGTTTTCAGACGACCTTTTATGCTTCAAATCCCGTGTTATTGCAGACTGTGTTCCAATGACACGCCTGCTGCCCAGCCGGTTTTGGGGTCTTTGCTTTCTTTGACGACGCCTGAGTTGAACGAGAGGGTTGTGCGTTTGGAGAATTTGTATTCGGTGTTGAACGCGAGCTGTTTGTAGTTCTTGCCGGTATCGGAGCGGCCGTAGGCGACGCCGAGTTTGGGGGTGATGTTGCCCATGGTGTAGCCGGCGGTAACTTGGAAGTCGCGGGTGTTGGTATTGGTTTTGGTTTCGTCTTCCCAGTGGAATTTGTCGGCGACGTTGCGGGCGTACATCATGCCAGCGGCGAGGTAGAGATTGTCTTTGTCGTAGCCGACTTTCATGGAATGAACCTGTCTGTCTTTCGTATCGTCAGGCGAGCCGTTGCGGGCGTATTCGAGGGCGTAGTGAGCGTTGAAGCCGTTGGTCGGGTGTTTGTAGTGCAAGCCTAAGCCCGCCATCCAGTCGCCGTTGCGCTTCCTGTCTTTGTATTTGTTGGCACCGGGCGCGATTTGGACTCGATAGTTGAAGCCGTTGTCAAAGGTTTTGGATTCGTAGTTCAGGGCGATTTCACGGCCGCCGAAACGGGTCATGCGCCCCATGGTTTGGGTGTGGTTGTTGCCGTTGAACGCGTCTTGTTCGCCGGTCAGGTAGTGCATGGGGGTACTGAGCCAGCCGGCGCGGACGGTACCGAAATCGCCGCGCAGACCGATGTAGGAGTCGTCCGTACTCCAGCCGTTGTAGTCGAAGGCGACGAATGAATTGACGCCGTAGATGAGCTTGAGGTCTTTGTCGAGTTTTTCACTGCCCATAATCCAGATGCGGCTGTTGTTGTCGGATATATCGGTAGCGGATTGCCCTTTGCCGTTGCGTTCGTGTTCGATAGAAGTAAATATCCGTCCGCCGATTTTGGCTTCGTTATCGGATGCCAATGCGGGGGCGGCAAGCGGGACGGCAACCGCAATCATTAATAACTTCTTCATTTTCTTCTCCTTTTGCTTGATTTTTCTGAGGCTGCGTTTAAACAGGGTTTTATACTATTTGAGGCGTGCAAAAAAATCAATATTTTTGTAATCACTTGTAACTTTTATTTCAAAAAATGTTTTTTACGGCGTTTTTTTGTGTTATCTTGCAAACCGTTTCCCAAAACAGGCGGATTTTTTCAAATATCCATAGAGAATAAATCTTTTTATCCGCCAAAAATCAGAATATTCCCCTACCATGTAGTCATATGTAGTTTTTTATTTTTTGCAAAACGCAGGATGGAGGGAGAGATAGCGAGAAGAGGAGAAAAAACGTGCTGCCGAACAAACCTTATTCCATATCGGCTTTATCGCTTGCCATAGTGCTTGCGCTGTCGGCGTGTCATCGCGAAGTCAAGCCCGCGCCCGAATTCAAACGCAGCGAATACAATAAAATCGTCATCAGCAACGCGGTCGAACCGAGTACGCTTGACCCGCAGAAAAGCTCGGATATGGCGGCAGGCGCGATTATCCGTCAGATGATGGACGGCTTGGTCAGTACGGATGCCGAAGGCAAAACCATTCCCGCTTTGGCGTTGAAATGGGAGCCGTCGGACGAAGGGCGCGTTTGGACGTTCCACCTGCGCGATGCGAAGTGGAGCAACGGCGACCCGATTACCGCCGAAGATTTCGTTTACAGCTTCCGCCGCCTCGCCGATCCCGAAGTCGCCGCGCCTAGCAGCAGCTATTTGGAAGATGCGAAAATACAGGGGGCGGCGGAAATCCTGCAAGGCAAGGCGAAGCCGGATACTTTGGGCGTCAAGGCTTTGGACGAGAAAACGCTGCAATTCACGCTCACCGCGCCTGTGCCGTATTTCCCCGACATGCTGATTCAGCAATTCACCTATCCCGTCCACCGCGCCACGGTCGAGAAATTCGGTGAAAAATGGACGCAGCCGGGCAATTATGTCTCCAGCGGCGCATACATCCTCAAAGAATGGCACGTCAACAGCCACATCACCATGGATAAAAACCCCGCTTATTACGACAGCAAAAAAGTATCCATCCCGCGGGCGGTGTTCCTCGCCAGCGGCAAAGAATACGACCGCTACCGCGCCGACGAAGTGGACGTTACCTACGGCATCCCTTCCGACCAGATTAAGATTGCCGAGAAAGAATTTCCCGGTCAGGTTCGGCGCGCGACTTTGCTGTGTTCTTGGTTTTTAGAGCCGAACTTGGAATCCGCCGAATTTAAAAATCCCAAAGTCCGCCGCGCGCTCAACCTGCTGACCGACCGCGCCATCATTACCAAGGTTGCCGCACGCGGCGACAAGGAAGCGTTCCAGCTTACCCCGCCGAATATGCAGGGCGGCGGCGAGTCTGCGCCTGCGTGGAAGCCGCTGAAACGCGAAGCGCGTATTGCCGAAGCAGAAAAACTCTTGCGCGAAGCGGGTTATAGCGAAGAGAAACCGTTCGAGTTCCAAATCGTCTATACCACCAGCGAGGCCGCCAAAAAACAAATCACCGCGCTGCAATCCATTTGGAAGGCGACCGTGCCGTTCGTTCGCCCCACGTTGATGAACGAAGAATGGAAAACCTTCTTGGACAAGCGCATGCAGGGCAATTTCAGCATGGCGTTCGCGGGCTGGTGTTCCGACTACAACGACCCTGCGGGCATGCTCAATATTTTCAAATCCAACAATCCGAACAACGCCTTCCATTACAAGAATCCCGAGTTTGACAAGCTGATGAACAGCACGCTCGAAGCGGGCATTTCCGCCGAAGAACGCGCCCGCCGCTACGTCAGCGCCGAGGCGATGCTGCAACGCGACGACGCCTTTATCCCGCTGTATCACCAAGTCAGCATCAATCTGGTGAAACCCGACATCCAAGGCTACTCCGACCGCGACCCGCTGAAAAACTATACTGTTAAGAATTGGTCGTTTGCACCCAAGAAGTGATTTGATAACATAGACACGTTTTTCAGACGACTTCCCCGTACACTAAATTGAAGAGGTCGTCTGAAACCGCGAAACCCTATTGGAGAATCCCGTTCATGAATACCGTATCGAATTACCTGTCCGCATTGCGCGAAGCCATGAAGGCGCAAGGCTTGGACGCACTCGTCATCCCCTCCGCCGACCCCCATCTTTCCGAATACCTGCCTGCACACTGGCAGGCGCGCCGCGAATTGTCGGGCTTTACCGGCTCGGTCGGCACTTTCGTCGTAACCGCCGATGAAGCGGGCGTGTGGGTGGACAGCCGCTATTGGGAGCAGGCGACCAAACAGCTTGCGGGCAGCGGCATCGAGCTGCAAAAAAGCGGGCAAGTTCCGCCGTACAACGAATGGCTCGCGGCAAACCTGCCCGAAAACGCTGCCGTCGGCATCCCTTCCGATATGGTCTCGCTCACCGGCAAACGCACTTTGGCGCAATCCCTAGCCGCCAAAAACATCCGCATCGAACACCCCGACGACCTGCTTGATCAAGTGTGGACAAGCCGTCCCGCTATCCCCGCCGAAACCGTGTTCATCCACGACCCCGCCTACGTCTCCGAGTCCGCCGCCGAGAAACTCGCCCGCGTGCGCGCCGTCATGGCAGAAAAAGGCGCGGATTACCACTTGGTTTCCTCGCTTGACGACATCGCTTGGCTGACCAACCTGCGCGGCAGCGACGTGCCTTTCAACCCCGTTTTCGTGTCCTTCCTGCTTATCGGCAAAGACAACGCCGTCCTGTTTACCAACCAAGGTCGTCTGAACGCCGAAGCCGCCGCCGCGCTGCAAACCGCCGGCATCACGGTCGAACCTTATGCCCAAGTTGCCGACAAACTTGCGCAAATCGGCGGCGCGCTGCTCATCGAACCGAACAAAACCGCCGTCAGCACGCTCGTGCGCCTGCCCGAAAGCGTGCGCCTTATCGAGAGCATCAACCCGTCCACCTTCTTCAAATCCGTCAAATCCGAAGCCGACATCGCCCACATCCGCGAAGCGATGGAACACGACGGCGCGGCGTTGTGCGGCTTCTTCGCCGAGTTTGAAGACATCATCGACAACGGCGGCAGCCTGACCGAAATCGACGTGGACACCATGCTCTACCGCCACCGCAGCGTACGCCCGGGCTTCATCTCATTGAGTTTCGACACCATCGCAGGCTTCAACGCCAACGCCGCCCTGCCGCATTACAGCGCGACACCTAAAAGCCACAGCACCATCAGCGGCAACGGTCTGCTGCTCATCGACTCCGGCGCGCAATACAAAGGCGGCACGACCGACATCACCCGTGTCATCCCCGTCGGCACACCGACCGCCGAACAAAAACGCGACAACACCCTCGTTCTCAAAGCCCATATCGCGCTTGCCGAAGCCGTGTTCCCCGAAAACATCCTCTCGCCGATGATAGACGCCATCTGCCGCAAACCCCTGTGGCAGGCGCAATGCGACTACGGACACGGCACCGGACACGGTGTAGGCTATTTCCTCAACGTCCACGAAGGTCCGCAAGTCATCGCCTGCGCCGCCGTTCCCGGCCCGCAGCACGCCATGAAAAAAGGCATGGTTACCTCCATCGAACCCGGACTCTACCGTCCCGGCAAATGGGGCATCCGCATTGAGAACCTCGCCGCCAACCAAGCTGTTGCCAACCCGCAGGAAACCGAGTTCGGCAGCTTCTTGTACTTCGAAACCCTGACCCTCTGCCCCATCGACACCCGCCTGATGGACACCGCCATGATGACCGACGGCGAAATCGACTGGGTCAACCGCTACCACGCCGAAGTCCGCCGCCGCCTCGAGCCGCTGACCGAAGGCGCGGCAAAAGCATGGCTGATCAAACGCACCGAACCGCTGGCGCGTTAACCGCAAAGGTCGTCTGAAAAAGGCCGTAGCGTGGGCTTTGCCCACGAGAAACACCAGCAAAAAGGTCGTCTGAAACCAAAAATCCGATTTCAGACGACCTCCGAAACAAACCCAAAACGCAGGCTGCCACCCGCAACCGCCACAATAAAAAAACCGTCCGAAACCCCATCCAAACAAAGTGTTCAGACAACCATAAAAGCCGTAGCGTGAGCTTTGCCCACGAAAAGCATCAGCAAAAGGTCGTCTGAAACCCAAAATCCCGTTTCAGACGACCATACATAAAAGCAAAAGCCCGCACACTCCAAAACCAAGGGCCTGACTACAAAGAAGAGAAAACCAACCCCAGCGTCCGAACCCCGTTCAGACCGCCTTCCCGTATTCAGGCATATTCCGACCCACCAAGCCCCGAGCAGGTACGATATGCTGAAATTCATCATCCGCCGCATACTTTCCGCCATCCCCACCATGCTGGTCCTGATTACCGTCTCATTCTTCCTGATGCGGCTCGCACCCGGCAGCCCCTTCACCGGCGACAAAAACGTACCGCCCGCCGTACTGGCCAACATCGAGGCCAAATACCACCTGAACGACCCGATGTACCTGCAATACTTCAACTATCTCAAACAACTCGCCCACGGCGACCTCGGCCCCTCGTTCAAATACAAAGACTACAACGTCAACGAATTGCTCTCCCAAGCCCTGCCCGTCTCCGTCGAACTGGGCGTGTACGCCTTCATCGTCTCCACCGTCTTGGGCGTACTCATGGGCATCATCGCCGCACTCAGGCGCAACACATGGGCGGACTACACCATCATGACCGCCGCCATGACCGGCATCGTCGTCCCCAGCTTCGTCAAAGCCCCCATCATGATTTTCATCTTCGCCATCACCCTCAAATGGCTGCCCGCCGGCGGCTGGAATGACGGCTCGTTGACCAGCCTCATCCTGCCCGTCGCCGCCCTCTCCATCGGCTATATCGCAGGCCTCGCCCGCATCACGCGCGGCGCGATGATAGAAGTGTTGAACAGCCCCTACATCCGCACCGCCCGCGCCAAAGGATTATCAATGAACAGCATCGTCCTGCGCCACGCACTGCGTCCCGCCATGCTGCCCATCCTCTCCTATCTCGTTCCTGCCTTCGTCGGCATCATCACCGGCGCCATCGTCATCGAAAGCGTCTTCGGACTGCCCGGCATCGGACAACTCTTCGTCAACGGCGCGCTCAACCGTGACTACGGCATGATCTTGGGGCTGACCATCCTCGTCGGCGTACTGACCATCGTCTTCAACGCCATACTCGACATCCTCTACGCCCTGATCGACCCCAAAATCCGCTATTAAAGCAAAAAAAGGTCGTCTGAAAACCGGTTTTGCCGTTTTCAGACGACCCCCGAACAAAAAACGGAGAACACCATGCTATTTAACAAGAAAAATTCCCGCGCCATAGCAGAAGCCGCCGAACAGGCACAAGTACACGGACGCAGCCTGTGGCAGGACGCATGGCGGCGTTTCAGCAACAACAAAGCCGCCCTGTGCAGCGTCTTCATCCTTGCCGCCATTATCCTCTTCGTTATCGCCGTCCCCTGGGTCAGCGCCTACACTTACGACCACACAGACTGGGACAACATGCAAATCCCGCCTTCCTTCGCCACCCGCCACTACTTCGGCACCGACCTGCTCGGACGCGACCTCTTTACCCGAGCCGCAGCCGGCGGACGCATTTCCCTGCTCATCGGCATCGCAGGCGCACTCGTCGCCGTCGTCATCGGCACGCTCTACGGCGCACTCGCAGGCTTTTTCGGCGGCAAACTCGACTCCGTCATGATGCGCCTGCTCGAAATCCTCAACGCCTTTCCGTTTATGTTTTTCGTCATCCTGTTGACCACCTTCTTCGGGCGCAACCTCTTACTCATCTTCGTCGCCATCGGACTCGTCTCATGGTTGGACGTCGCCCGCATCGTCCGCGGTCAAACCCTCAGCCTCAAACACAAAGAATTCGTCGAAGCCGCCCGCATCACAGGCGTATCCCGACGCCGCATCGTTACCCGCCACATCATCCCCAACGTACTCGGCGTCGTCATGGTTTACGCCTCCCTGCTCGTACCCGGCATGATCATGTTCGAATCCTTCCTCAGCTTCCTCGGATTGGGCGTACAAGAACCCAAGACCAGTTGGGGCTCCATGCTCCAAGAAGGCGCAGCCTCCATGGAAGCCGCCCCGTGGCAGCTCCTCGTCCCCTGCTTCTTCCTCGTCGCCACCCTCTTCTGCTTCAACTTTATCGGCGACGGCCTGCGCGACGCACTCGACCCCAAAGACCGCTGACACACACCACGAGGACACACCCATGAACACCCCGTTACTCACCGTCGAAAACCTCGACATCCGCTTCCAACTCCACGAAAAAACCGTCCACGCCGTGCGCAACATCAGCTTCAAAGTCGCCAAAGGCGAAACCCTCGCCCTCGTCGGCGAATCCGGTTCCGGCAAATCCGTTACCGCCATGTCCCTCATGCGCCTCCTGCCCGAAAATAGTACCCGTTACGGACAAGACTCGCGTATCACCTTCGACGGCACATCCATCCTCGACGCAGACGAAAAAACCCTCCGCAGCCTGCGCGGCGGACGCATCAGCTTCATCTTCCAAGAGCCCATGACCTCGCTGAACCCCTTCATGAAAATCGGCACCCAGCTCATGGAAGCCCTGCGCGTCCACAACAAAACCATCACCCGCAAAGCCGCCCGCGAACGCATCCTCGACCTCCTCAACCGCGTCGGCATCCGCGAAGCAGAACGTCGTCTGAAACAATACCCCCACGAATTCTCAGGCGGCCAGCTCCAGCGCATCATGATCGCCATGGCGCTGCTCAACGAGCCCGCCCTGCTCATCGCCGACGAACCCACCACCGCCCTCGACGTTACCATCCAGGCAGAAATCCTCGACCTCCTCCACGACCTCCAAAAACAAATGGGCATGGCGATAATCTTCATCACCCACGACCTCGGACTCGCCGAACACTACTCCGAAACCGTCTGCGTCATGAAAGACGGCGAAATCGTCGAGCGCGGCAAAATCAAACAAGTTTTCGCCAACCCCACCCACCCCTACACCGCCCAACTCATCCACTCCGTCCCCAAAGGCATGAAAGACCCCGTAGAAGGCAACCCACCCGAGCTCATCCGCGCCGACCGCATCAACGTCCACTTCACCCTCAAACACAACTTCTTCGGCAAACCCCTCAAAACCTTCCACGCCGTCAAAAACATCAGCCTCGCCATCCGCCAAGGCGAAACCCTCGGCATCGTCGGCGAATCCGGTTCCGGCAAATCCACGCTCGGCAAAGCCATCATGCAAATGCTCCCCTACCAAGGCAGCATACACTTCGACGGCAGCGACCTCGCCGCCCTCACCCCCGAACGCGCGCGCCAGCTCAAAGCCGAACGCCAAATGGTCTTCCAAGACCCCTACGGCTCACTCTCCCCTCGCCTCACCGTCGGCGAAATCATAGGCGAAGGCCTCACCGTCCACCGCCCCGAAATGACCAAAACCCAGCGCACCGAACTCGTCCTCAAAGTCCTGGACGAAGTCTCCCTGCCCGCTGACGCACTCAACCGCTACCCGCACGAATTCTCAGGCGGACAACGCCAACGCATCGCCATCGCCCGCGCCCTCATCCTGCGGCCCAAGTTCATCCTCCTCGACGAACCCACCTCCGCCCTCGACCGCTCCGTCCAAATCAAAGTTGTCGAACTGCTGCGCGGACTCCAAACCAAATACGGACTGACCTACATCTTCATCAGCCACGACCTCTCCGTCGTCCGCGCCGTCAGCGACAACGTCGCCGTCATGCAGCACGGAGAACTCGTCGAATACGGCAGTGCAGACCAAATCTTCCACCACCCGCAGAAAGACTACACCAAACGCCTCATCACCGCTGCCTTCGACCTCTGACCCAAGGTCGTCTGAAACCCAACGTAGCGTGGGCTTCGCACACGAACTACACAAATACCAAAAGGTCGTCTGAAAACCCACTTTCAGACGACCTTTCATCCCCCTTCCCTCCCAAACCACCCATACAACATCTTTACCTCTTATCATCCGTTGTTTATCCTACCTGTCATTTTGACTTATATTCAGACTTTCATCATAACCCTCATGGCTGACCGCTAATCCTACCCCGTTCTTTTACCTCTATCGAAACCTCCAACACCCAAGAACATTACCCAACCAACAACTGCAACCATGATAAGCATGATATTTACGCAAAAACTATTCGAAAAAAGACAAACCTGCTTTTACCATCTTATCCAGAGGAATTAAAAAGTGTCGAAAGGTAAATATTTAATTTTTATCGCAGTTCTATTTCTAGCCTCATGTATCGTTTCTTTTAATGATTATGAGTTGCAACCTAAAAATTATGTGATCAACAAAGAATTTAATGAAATCGTGTTTGATATAGATTTTATTAATACTAAACAAGAAATGATAAATAATTTACAAAAAGCATATACACATCATGCCAATTGTGAAAGTGTTGAAAAAATACATGATGCAAAGTTATTTAGTAAAGTAGAGTTATTTGGATTTATTCTTGGTCCAGAATATAGTGAGCTAAAAAATAACCAGACTGATAGTTTGACAGGAAGTATCCACTTGTGCAGATACCATAATTCATCTGATTGCATACAGGAAAAATTCAAACAAAAAAGATATACATTCAAATGTGTAGCTGCATTCTACGAGGGAATGGATCGCGGTTATCGATCCAAGCCTTTTGTCATCGACTTTGATACACGGACGCTTAAAAAAGAACTGTAAGCCTAAATTAGGCTTAACCCAATATTTTGAGCGATTTGAAGGTATCATTGCGCTACGCCCAACCTACTTACTGACAGATAAGGCTAAATTTAAAGGTGCAAAAATATTACATAAAGAAAATTGTCATAAGGATAATCGGGAAAAGCCAAAACGAAATCATGATTAATTAATATTAAAGAAAGTTAAAGACAATGAGTAAAAAAATCTTATTTTTTATAGCTCTTTCTCCTTTTATTGTTTTAGCATTGCTATTTTCTTATGCTTGGATTGACACACCTGGAAAAGAGTTATGGTGTAAGAGATTTCTTTCTAAAGATAAAGAGTGGATGCTAATTGGAAATGGAGATAAGTATTCGTGTGAAAATAAGAATGTACGCCACATTAAAGTACATAATCAGAATGATTATCCAATTGAAGTACACTATTATTATGACTACCCTTCTAATGGAGATGCAAAATTCGAATACTACATGACAAAAAGAATTATGCGACAAAATATAGAAATTCCAAAAAATTCAACATTGGTTTTCAAAATGATGACTAATAATCTTCTGCATATAGTATTTTTTAGTGCAACGGAACATGAAGAAATGAATACTGAACGGCTCGAATTTGGACATGAATATTCATTTCTTGGAGAAGATATAAGCGAACCGGAAAGAAATGTAGTTTGTTTCAGTAAATCTGAAGAAGAATATCCAACTTGCAAGAAAGCTAAAGATATTTGTCAAGTCAAATTGGATATAAATGGAGAAAATGCGGAAAAAAGCAAATTGCTATGGAAAATGAACACCGTTGCTTGCAGTTATGAAAAATAGACTAGTCCTGTCGTTTCAAACATAGTGGTGCCAACGCATTGTATAGTGGATTAACTTTAAACCAGTACGGCGTTGCCTCGCCTTGCCGTACTAT
>JUNU01000363.1 GCA_001067655.1 Neisseria lactamica | reverse complement strand
CTGAAATACAAAGACTTTTATTTCAAAATATTTTCAAATCAAACTCAATCAACATCAAAGGTCGTCTGAAATCCCTTTCAGACGACCTTTATCACTATTTACCACGCATCAATTCAAAAAACTCATCATTGTTTTTGGAATCTTTGAGTTTGCCCACCAAAAATTCGGTCGCTTCAATTTCGTCCATCGGATGCAGGAATTTGCGCAAAAGCCACATGCGCTGCAACTGGTCGTTCGGCACCAGCAACTCTTCACGACGCGTGCCGGATTTGTTGATGTTGATGGCGGGGAACAGGCGTTTTTCCGCCATGCGGCGGTCGAGGTGCAGTTCCATATTACCCGTGCCTTTAAATTCTTCGTAAATCACATCGTCCATGCGGCTGCCGGTTTCCACCAGAGCGGTGGCGATGATGGTAAGCGAACCACCTTCTTCTACATTGCGCGCTGCGCCGAAGAAGCGTTTGGGGCGGTGGAGGGCATTGGCATCTACGCCGCCGGTCAGGATTTTTCCGGAAGTGGGTACAACGGTATTGTAGGCGCGGGCGAGACGGGTAATCGAGTCAAGCAGGATGACCACGTCTTTTTTGTGTTCAACCATGCGCTTGGCTTTTTCAATCACCATTTCCGCCACTTGGACATGGCGTTGCGCCGGTTCGTCGAAGGTGGAGGAAACCACTTCGCCGCGTACGGAACGGCTCATTTCGGTAACCTCTTCGGGGCGTTCGTCAATTAAAAGGACGATGAGTTCGACATCGGGATAGTTAGCGGTAATCGCGTGGGCGATGTTTTGCAGCATCACGGTCTTACCGGTTTTCGGCGGTGCAACCAACAGGGCGCGTTGTCCGCGGCCGATGGGGGATACTAAATCAATAGCGCGGCCGGTAAGGTTTTCTTCGGCTTTAATGTCGCGCTCGAGTTTGAACTGTTTGGTGGGGAAAAGCGGGGTGAGGTTTTCGAAGAGGATTTTGTGTTTGCAGACTTCGGGATGATCGCCGTTGATGCTGTCGAGACGGACAAGGGCGAAATAGCGTTCGTTGTCTTTGGGTACGCGCACGCTGCCCTCGATGGTGTCGCCCGTATGCAGGTTGAAGCGTCGGATTTGCGTGGGAGAGACATAGATGTCGTCGGGGCCTGCGAGGTAGGAAGTGTCTGCGCTGCGTAAAAAGCCGAAGCCGTCGGGTAGGATTTCGAGCGTGCCGGAACAGGTGAAGCTTTCGCCCTGCTTCATCATTTGTCGGACAATGGCGAATACGAGGTCTTGTTTGCGGAAACGGTTGGCGTTTTCAATGCCGTGTTCTTCTGCCATTTCCAAGAGTTTGGAAATGTGTAGGGTTTGTAGTTCTGAAACGTGCATGATTTTTGACAGTTGTATTGGAAAGAATGGGATTCGGAAGACAGAGGCCGTCTGAAAAGAATAGTGTACGGAATGTACGGTGATTTTTGAGAAACCTGAATTGTAGGCAGTCGGAGGGCGGGTGTCAAATTTAGACGGGGCAAGGTTTGTATGGTATAGGTTTTGTTGCATGGTTGGCAACACTAAATTATAACAGGTCATCTGAAAAATACGTTTCAGACGACCCCTTGAAAAGAAATAGCAATCCCTCTAACTATTTAGTGTTTATTCAGATAACCCTTAGAAAAAATACTGCGATATATGGCGTATAGACCGATTGTCATCATAAAATAGAGAACTGTGAAGGCAGAACAAACAAGTACTATAACGATACCAAACCATACACCATTAATGCAGGGATACGATGACAACAAGTATTCAAGCTGGTTTCAATGGTAGAAACTGGTCTGACATTCTCTACCATGATCAAAACAGGAGTCAGCCAGAGCATCATAAAATAAATGCCAAATAATCTTCTTGATGCAAGTAAACCTATAAGCGATAAAAAATTTATGAAACTAGAAAATTATTAGGATTATGGAGTATATACAATGGTTAAGCTTTTAAAGCTTGGAAAGTCAGAAGAAGAAATTAAAGATTTAGAAAATAGGGAAGGTAAATTAAACAAAAAAACCATCAAACGGTATTTATTTTTAGATGCCCATAAAATTGCTTCATCTGATGATATTTTAAAATTTGAAAATCATTACAACGTATCATTACCAGATGAATATAAGGAATTTTTAAAGAAAAATAATGGAGGAATGCCAAATGATAGTTGTTTTTTGGATGATAGGGTTTTAAATTTCTTTTTTGGATTGTTTAATAATCCAAGATTAGAAGAATCTATTGAGTGGCATTTAAATATTTATGATGATAGATATCCATCATCAATGTTACCTATTGCATCTGCAGGAGGTGGAGATTTAATTTTGATTGGCATAAAAGATGAATATCAGTCTAAAATTTTTTACTGGTCTCATGATTTTGAGGCAGAGGAAAGCGGAAGCCAATATTTTGAAAATATTGAGTTTATCTCAAATAATTTAAAAGAATTTTTGAGCATGCTTTCTTCTGAAGACTAATGCTTTTTAGTCTAAAAAACCAAATAACGACCTGCATAATGACAGATATACAGATATAATTCAGTGACACATATCCAAGAGTAAAAAGATTTCCCCTCGTGAGTTTATAAATAAAAGAAACACTGACAATTAAAAAAGTAAAAAGCGGTAATACGACTATGTTCAACAGCAAAATAACTAGAACGAACCACTCTTCTTCAAAAATCCAGCAACCAGCCTAAGAGAATAGATAAATGACCACACCCAAAGACCCTCTCGGTTCTGCATGGATGATTGTTGCCGCACTCGGCTTTACCGTCATGAACGTGTGCATCAAAGCAGCGGCGGTGGAATTCGGCTTCAACAGTGGCGAACTGGTATTTTGGCGCATGAGTTTTGCTGCCATCGTCTTAGGCATAATGGCAAGAGCACGGGGTGACACCTTTGCCACGCCGCATTGGAAAACCCACCTCAACCGCAGCGTTGTAGGCACAGCCGCTATGTTTTGCCTGTTTTATGCCGTCATGCACCTGCCGCTGGCAACGGGGGTAACTTTAAGCTACACCTCTTCGATTTTTCTGGCGGTATTTTCATTTTTTATCTTGAAAGAACGGATTGCGCTTTATACGCAGGCGATTTTGTTATTTGGCTTTCTCGGTGTCGTCCTGCTGCTGAACCCTTCCTTCAAAGGCGGACAGGAAATCGCCGCATTGGCAGGCTTGGCTGGCGGAGCCATGTCAGGCTGGGCGTATTTGCAGGTACGCGAACTGTCATTGCTCGGCGAGCCGGGTTGGCGGGTAGTGTTTTATTTTTCGATAACCGGCGTCGTCATGGCTTCGGTTTGGGCAACTTTGACCGGCTGGCACAGCATCCCCCTATCCGCCCTACCCTATCTTTTCTGCATCGGGCTTGCCGCCATGCTTGCCCAGCTTTCAATGACCCGCGCCTATAAAGTCGGCAACAAATTCACCGTCGCCTCTCTTTCTTATCTGACCATCGTCTTTTCCGCCCTATCGGGCATGATATTTTTGGGCGACACCGTCACTTGGCAGGAAACCTTTGGTATGATTATTATTGTCACAAGCGGCATATTGAGCAGCATCCGGCCGGTTTCGATTAAAAAGTGGTTTACCAAAACAAGCTGACCATTAACCTCTAAAAAGGAGAGCATGATGATTTCCATCCGCGAACAGTCTTACGGTTTGAATGTGGCGCTGTACAACGAATTTACACTGGACGATTTCCGCCAGCTTGAAGCCGCCTTATTGGAAAGCAAGCAAAAAATCCACCTGCCCGACATCCTTTTGGATTTATCCATGTTGAAAGATTTCACGATCGATATGGCGATGGAGCAAATCAAATTCCTTAATCAACACGAAAACGACTTCGGCCGCGTCGCTGTCATTAC
This sequence comes from Neisseria lactamica, assembly GCA_001067655.1. Taxonomy (GTDB): domain Bacteria; phylum Pseudomonadota; class Gammaproteobacteria; order Burkholderiales; family Neisseriaceae; genus Neisseria; species Neisseria lactamica_B. The sequence goes on along the minus strand of JUNU01000363.1, from coordinate 7,365 downwards.
AGACGATATTTGGATCAAACTCGGCGCCCGCCTCTCCAGCCTGTTGACCAACCAACATCCGAAATATTTTGACGATGCCACCAAGGCACAAGAATGGCTGTTGGCAAGCAATTTCAGGCAATAAAAATGAAGGGCTGAAACAGACGAAACATCATCCCGCCTTTCTCACCTTCTGAATTTCTCTCGGAAGGGGTCGTCTGAAACATGCAAAATACACACAAAATAACCTCGTTTTAGTGTTATCAATGACGTTTTTTTCATTTAAATATGCTAAAACTCGATAATTTGTGTAAAATACACCCCGCATAAGGATAGGACTCCCATGCTGCTGATTCCCGCAATCGATTTAAAAGAAGGCCGCTGCGTGCGCCTGAAACAAGGTTTGATGGAGCAGGCGACGGTGTTTTCCGACTCGCCCGCCGAAACTGCGCTGCATTGGTTCAAGCAAGGCGCGCGCCGTTTGCATTTGGTGGACTTGAACGGCGCATTTGCCGGCGTTCCGCAAAACTTTCCCGCCATCAAGGACATCCTCGCTGCCGTTGCCAAAGACATTCCCGTACAACTGGGCGGCGGGATACGCGATTTGGAAACCATTGAAAAATATTTGGATTTGGGATTGAACGACGTCATTATCGGTACGGCGGCAGTGAAAAATCCCGACTTTGTGCGCGAGGCGTGCAAAACGTTTCCAGGGCAGATTATCGTTGGGTTGGATGCCAAAGACGGCATGGTGGCGATAGACGGCTGGGCGACTGTAACCGAGCACTATGTGATTGATTTGGCAAAACGTTTTGAGGACGACGGCGTCAACAGCATCATCTACACCGACATCGGCCGCGACGGCATGATGAGCGGCGTGAACATCGACGCGACCGTCAAATTGGCGCAAGCCGTCGCCATTCCGGTTATCGCGTCAGGCGGATTGACCAATTTGGACGACATCCGCGCCTTGTGTGCTGTTGAGAAACACGGCGTGGCGGGTGCGATTACCGGTCGCGCGATTTACGAGGGCAGTATTGATTTTGCCCAAGCGCAGCAGTTGGTGGATTCGCTGGCGTAAGTTGTATTGGCGGAGCCCGCCGCACTCGTTTTGACGAAATTCGTTACACTCATCTTAGCGAAACTCGCTGCGTTCGTTTTGGCGAAACTAGTTGCACTCGTTTTCAGACGACCTTATTTAAAAACAATCATCAAGGTCGTCTGAAATGACCAAACGTTTGCTTACTCACTTGTCCCGCCGTTTTAAAACAATATAGCGGGGCGAAGATACACAATAATCGGCTGAACCCGTTTGCCTTCATTGTTGCCCTATCTGTATAGACAGGGAAAAAGACGGGTTCGTCCCTTTTTCTTCACAATAAAAGGCGGCTGACCGCCAAATATTGCTTTGGGACTCACCATCCCACACTCAATTGTTTTATTTACTTTTTTAAGGGGGATTTCATGTTTGAAGCATTTATTTTGGGCTTTTGGATTATCTGGTCGTCCGGTCGCAACGTGCGCGCCGTCAGCGAAGGTTTGGGATTTACCATCATTGCCATCCTTGTCCGCCAGCTTTCCGCGTTCGATATGCCGATGATCGACACCTATTGGATGGTGTTTAACGGCGCGTTGTGGGCATTTGCCAGCGCAGTGTTTTATATCGTTGGACGCTTCAGCGGCAACTTTATGACTTCCTGCGTATTCGCCGCCATTACGGGCGTCGGCTATTTCCAACTGCTCCAACACCTGCCCAAATGGGTTCACAACTGGCTGGCGTAACACCTGCCTTGCCGGTATCAATGATTTGAAAGGTCGTCTGAAACGGATTATCCGTTTGGGTGGAATCCGTTGTATGGGTTTTAGCGAAACTCGTTACACTCATTTTCAGACGACCTCATTCCTTGGTTTGGAAAGGCATTCAAAATGGCACTGGCAAAACGCATCATCCCCTGTCTCGACGTTAAAGACGGCCGCGTCGTCAAAGGCGTAAACTTCCTTGGTTTGCGCGATGCGGGCAATCCTGTCGATGTCGCCAAACGCTACAACGACGAAGGTGCAGACGAGCTGACCTTCCTCGACATCACAGCCTCCTCCGACAACCGAGACACCATTTTGCACGTCATCGAAGACGTTGCCTCACAAGTTTTCATTCCGCTGACCGTCGGCGGCGGTGTGCGCACCGTAGCCGACATCCGCCGCTTGCTCAATGCCGGCGCGGACAAAGCCAGCATCAATACCGCCGCCGTCACCAATCCCGATTTAGTCAACGAAGCCGCCGGATTTTTCGGCTCGCAAGCCATTGTCGTCGCCGTCGATGCCAAAGCCGTCAATCCCGAAAACACCCGATGGGAAATCTTCACCCACGGCGGGCGTACTCCGACCGGCTTGGACGCAGTCGAATGGGCGGTTGAAATGCAGCGGCGCGGCGCGGGCGAAATCCTGCTCACCAGCATGGACAGGGACGGCACGAAACAAGGCTTCAACCTGCCGCTGACCCGCGCCGTCAGCGAAGCGGTCGATATTCCCGTCATCGCCTCCGGCGGCGTCGGCAATGTTCAGCATCTGATTGACGGTATCAAAGAAGGCAAAGCCGATGCCGTGCTTGCCGCCAGCATTTTCCACTTCGGCGAAGTCAGTATCCGCGATGCGAAGCTCGCCATGCGCGAAGCCGGAATCGAAGTGCGGCTGTAAGTTGAACTTGATTGACTCAAGGTCGTCTGAAAACGAGTGAAGCGAGTTTCGCCAAAACAAATAAGGATGCCGAATATGGATAACAGCCTGCTCAACGCCGTCAAATTCGATGAAAAAGGCTTGGTCTGCGCCATCGCCCAAGATAGGCAAACCCGACGCGTATTGATGGTCGCATGGATGAACGCCGAGGCGCTGCAAAAAACCGTAGAAACCGGCTTTGCCCACTATTACAGCCGTTCGCGCCAAAAACAATGGATGAAGGGCGAAGAATCAGGGCACACGCAAAAGGTGTACGAATTGCGCCTCGACTGCGACGGCGACGCCATCGTGATGCTGATAGACCAAAACGGCGGCATCGCCTGCCATACGGGGCGAGAAAGCTGTTTCTACAAAGTTTGGAAAGACGGCGAATGGCAGACGGTTGATGCCGTGTTGAAAGACGAAGAAGCCATTTATGGGCATACTCATCCTTAGAGGTCGTCTGAAAACGAGCGAAGCGAGTTTCGCTAAAACGAGTGTAACGAGTTTCGCCAAAACGAGCGCAGTGAGTTTCGCTAAAAATCGGGTGGATGATTGTTTGTTGTCAGAACACTCGCCCAAAACCCGGCAAACCTATGCCTTATCCGAATAATCCTTATCCTTCAAAGCCGAAAATCCCATGACCGACACCATCCTCTCCCAAATCCAAAACACCATCGACTCCCGCAAAGGCGGTTATCCCGAAGCTTCCTACGTCGCCCAACTTCTGCACAAAGGCGAAGATAAAATCCTCAAAAAAGTCATCGAAGAAGCGGGCGAAGTGCTTATGGCGTCGAAAGACGGTGGCGGCGAACACCTCGTTTACGAAGTTGCCGACTTATGGTTTCACACCATGGTTCTCTTGGCACACCACGGTTTGCGCGCCGAAGATGTCGTCAACGAGCTTGCGCGCCGTCAAGGTTTATCAGGCTTGGCGGAAAAAGCCTCTCGCAAAGAGCCTTGAATTTATATTACAATCCGACCTTATTCGTTTTTCTGCCGTCTGTTTGACGAAACGCGCTGCAGTCGTTTTAGCGAAACTCGCTGTGCTCGTTTTCAGACGACCTCGGAGCCATTATGGACAACTGTATTTTCTGTAAAATCGCCGCCAAAGACATTCCGGCGCAAACCGTGTACGAAGACGACGAGATGTTGTGCTTCAAAGACATCCGCCCCGCCGCGCCGGTTCATCTGCTGCTGATTCCGAAAGTCCATTTCGACTCGCTGGCACACGCCGCGCCCGAACATCAAACCCTCTTGGGTAAAATGATGTTGAAAGTCCCTCAAATCGCCAAAGCGGCAGGTTTGACCGACGGCTTCAAAACCCTTATCAACACAGGCAAAGGCGGCGGACAGGAAGTCTTCCACCTGCATATCCACATCATGGGTACGCCTGCATAAACCAACATTCCCACCATCCATTTTCAACTATATCAAGGATTTATTATGGGCAGCTTCTCTCTGTGGCACTGGATTATCGTATTAATCATCGTCGTTTTGGTTTTCGGTACCAAAAAACTGCGCAACGTCGGCAAAGACCTCGGCGGTGCCGTGCATGACTTCAAACAAGGTCTGAACGAAGGTACTGACGCCAAAAAAGACGAAGTCATCGAACACAAAAAAGACGAAGACAAAGCATAATCTATGTTTGATTTCGGTTTGGGCGAGCTGCTTTTAGTCGGCATCGTCGCCCTGATTGTACTTGGCCCCGAGCGTCTGCCTGAAGCCGCCCGCACTGCCGGACGGCTCATCGGCAAGCTGCAACGCCTCGTCAGCAGCGTCAAGCAGGAATTCAATACCCAAGTCGAATTGGAAGAGCTGCGCAAAGCCAAACAGGAATTTGAAGCCGCCGCCGCACAAGTACGCGACAGCCTCAAAGAAACCGGTACGGATATGCAAGACAACCTGCACGACATTTCCGACGGGCTCAAACCGTGGGAACGCCTGCCGGCGCAACGCACGCCTGCCGATTTCGGTTTGGATGAACACGGCAACCCGCTTCCTTCATTAAGCGCGGAAGTTTCAGACGACCCGTCTGTTTCCACGTCATCTGAAAACGCTATGGCGCAAGCAGGCACTACAACAGATGCCGTCGAAGCCGACACGCCTGCAGAATCCGAACAAGACCGCGCATGGCGCGAATACCTGACCGGCAGCGCCGCTCCAGCGTCCAATGCCGTAGAAGTCAGCTATATCGACACTTCCGCAAACGCGCCCGTACTGCATATCACTTCCCTCAAAAAACAAGCGATGAACCGCAAGCGCGACCTGCGCCCGAAATTTCATGCCAAACCCAAACTTCGCGTCCGTAAAAAGTGAGTAAACCGGTGTCCGAACCTCAAAACGAACAACCCGTCCAACCTCTTATCGAACACCTTATCGAGCTGCGCCGCCGCCTGATGTGGATCGTCATCGGCATCGTCGTCTGCTTTCTCGGCATAATGCCGTTTGCCCAGCAGCTTTATACCTTCGTTGCCGACCCCCTGATGGCAAACTTGCCCAAAGACACCAGCATGATTGCCACCGACGTCATCGCGCCGTTTTTCGTGCCGGTGAAAGTGGCGCTGATGGCAGCATTCCTCGTTTCCCTGCCGCATACGCTCTACCAAATCTGGGCATTCGTCGCGCCCGCCCTCTACCAAAACGAAAAACGCCTGATTACCCCGCTTGTGCTATCCAGCGTCAGCCTGTTTTTTGTTGGCATGGCGTTTGCCTATTATCTCGTTTTCCCCGTCATCTTTAAATTCCTTGCGGGCATCACCCCCGTCGGCGTTAACATGGCGACCGACATAGACAAATATCTGTCTTTTATTTTGGGCATGTTCGCCGCATTCGGCACGACTTTCGAAGTCCCCGTCGTCGTCGTCCTGCTCGCCAAAATCGGCGTCGTAACCACCGAACAACTCAAAAACGCACGCCCCTACGTCATTGTCGGCGCATTCGTCGTTGCCGCCATCATTACCCCGCCGGACGTGATTTCCCAAACCCTGCTTGCCGTCCCGCTTATCCTGCTTTACGAAGCAGGCATCTGGTGCAGCCGCTTTATCAAACCCAAATCGGAAGAAACCGACGAACGCCCGCCCCTTCCGCCCGCAGAAACTTAAACCAACTTGCGGATATAGCTTGCAAAGGAAAAAAGGTCGTCTGAAACGTAACTTCCATTTCAGACGACCTTTTTCATACGCCAACGTTTTCGTGATACCAGCCTTATACCGAAATCCTCACCAATTTCCTGCATTGCCCCTTTCAGACGCCACCTCTATAATCCCCGTTTCCATCCTAAAAACAGGAAACACCTCATGAACATCACAGAAATCGTCCGCCAACGATACAGCACCAAGTCTTTCGACCCGTCCAAAAAAATCGCTGCCGAAGACTTCGCCCATATCGAAGCCGCCCTGCGCAACAGCCCCTCCAGCGTCAATATGCAGCCGTGGCACTTCATCATCGCCGATGACGAAGCGTGCAAAGCGCGCATTGCCAAATCCACCGAAAAACTCCCTTACAACACCCCGAAAATTACTCATGCGTCCCATGTCGTCGTTTTCGCCGCCCGCGTTTGCGCCGACGATGATTATGTCGCCGCCGTATTGGCGCAAGAGGACAAAGACGGACGTTTCGCCACGGAAGAAGCCAAGCAGGCAGGCGATTCCACCCGCCGCCTGTTCTTGGGCATCCACCGCAACCAATTCCAAGATGAAGAGCAATGGCTTGCCAAACAAGTCTATCTCAACATGGGCTTCACCCTATTCGCCGCTGCCGCAGCAGGCATCGACGCCGTGCCGATGGAAGGCGTCGATTTGCAGGTTTTGAATGAGGAATTCGGTTTGACTGAAAAAGGCTACAAAGCCGTCGCCGTCGTCTCCTTCGGCTACCGTGCCGCAGACGATTTCAACGCCGCCCTGCCCAAATCGCGTTTTGAAAACGAAGTCATCTTCACCAAAATCTGAACCCGATAGAAACAAAAACAAGGTCGTCTGAAACCCGACAATCCAGGATTTCAGACGACCTTATTTGTATTAGCCAATCGCGGCAACGATAGGATTAAATCGCCGCTTCCGCGCGTTCACCCGTCCGTATCCGAATCACTTCTTCAACCGGCAACACAAAAATCTTGCCGTCGCCAATTTTGCCCGACTGCGCAGTCTCGACAATGATATCGATGGCGCGTTCCACATCTTCATCAGCCAACACCAGCTCGACTTTGACTTTGGGCAGAAAATCAACCGCATACTCCGCGCCGCGGTAAATTTCGGTATGCCCTTTCTGACGGCCAAAACCTTTCACTTCGCTGACCGTCATGCCGCTGATCCCGATTTCGGTCAATGCTTCGCGGACATCGTCCAATTTGAACGGCTTAATCACAGCTTCGATTTTTTTCATGATATTTTTCCTTAAGTTTCAGGATGGCGCGGCATTCAACCCTCAACCGATTTTGTTTGGGCAAAAGCGCCGAATCAAATCAAACACACAGCCTCGCGTTCATTTTTTACACAAGATACTGCGGCCGAATTGCCCGCCACCCCTAAGCGTAGAACAGATTGAATATTATAGTGAAACCCTGACAAAACCGCTATGGCGCGCGTTCCATCGGTTTTCACCCATTTTCCAACACACCCCATATATAGTGGATTAACAAAAATCAGGACAAGGCGACGAAGCCGCAGACAGTAC
>JUNU01000362.1 GCA_001067655.1 Neisseria lactamica | reverse complement strand
TTGAGCTAAGGCGAGGCAACGCCGTACTGGTTTAAAGTTAATCCACTATAAAACTGCCGTTCAGCCCATCAGCCAAACCACCAAATGCACCATGCTCGGCCCGATGATAACCATAAACAACCCCGCCAAAATCATGGTCAGGCTCGCCATCACGCCTTCGGTTTCGTGGCGTTGTCCGGCGCGGGAAGTGCCGAAGCCGTGGGCGGCGTTGCCCAGTGCGACACCGTTGGCGGTGTGGAAGCGGATGCGAGTGAACGCTAAAAACAAATCACCAAATATCATGCCGACGAAGCCGGTGATGATGGTGAACAGCGACACCAGCGAAGCCGAGCCGTGGATTTCACTTGCCAATACGACGGCAAACGGCGTGGAAATCGAGCGCGCCATCAGGCTGTTGGTGACTTCGCTGTCGAAGTGGAACATATTGCCCATCAAAAACGCGCTGGCAACGCCGACGAACATGCCGACCATAATCGCTATCGACAGGATGGGAAGCTGGCGGCGGATAACTTCGCGGTTTTCATAAATCGGGATGGCGAAGGCGACCGTTACTGGCGTGAGCAGGAAAACGATGCTTTGCGTGTATTTGTGGTAAGTATCGTAGGAAATGCCTAAAAGCAGCATCAGGATGATGGTGCTGACCGAGACGGTAACGACGGGCGAGAAAATCATCAGCGGTTTTTTGCGGTAGATTTTTTTCGCCACAAAATAGGCGAAACAAGTCCAAGCGAAGCAGGTAAGCGCGGCGTAATCCATTTTAATTCCCTATCAGGCGTGCAATTTTTTATGCAGGCGGCGTTTCCAGCGGTAGCAGAAATTTAGCGTCAGCGCCGTGATGATCATCACTAGCGCGGTGCCGACGACGATGGTCAGCACGAGCTGCCAGCCTTCCGACATCAGCAAATCGCGGTACTGCAACACGGATACCATAATCGGGATGAAGAAGAACACCAGTTCGCCCAATACCCATTTTGCGCCGCGCTCGACCATGCCGGTTTTAATCACGCCCAAACCCAGCAGCGCAAGCATTAAAAACAGCCCCAATACGCCCGAAGATACGGGAAGGTGGGTAAAACGCACTACGGCTTCCGATACGGCCCATACTGAGCCGACAATGGCCAGTTGCAAGGCCGTCTGAAAAATTCTGCTGAAAGAATCCATGATGTTTAGTAGTAATCGGTATAGTTGTTTGAGGTAATGTCGGGTGCAATGCCTGCATCCGCAAAAAGCTTGATTATAGGGGTTTCCTTTACGCATAATATGAATTATCTGCACCAAAATCATGCCCAAGAGGAATAATGGACTTCAAAAGCCTGCACTGTTTCGCCGAACTCGTGCGCCTGCAAAGTTTCTCCGCCGCCGCATCCGCGCTCAACCTGACCCAGCCCACCGTCAGCAAAACCATACAGGCATTGGAAGAAGAGCTGGGCGTACCGCTGCTGGTTAAAGAGAACGGCCGCAAAAAACGCCAAGTCGCCACCACGCCCATCGGCGAAGAAGTGTACCGCCATGCGCTGAACCTCTTGCACGAACGCGACCTGCTGCTCGCCCGCATCGACGGCTACCGCCACATCAAAAGCGGCACGCTGCGGCTGGGTTTGGCACTGCTCGGCAGCGACCTGCTCAGCAACGCCCTGTTCCGCTTCCGCCGCCAATGGCCCGGCATCGAACTGACCTTCCTCGAACAAGGTTCGCTCGCCATCGAACAATCCTTGCGCAACAACGAACTCGACGCCGGGCAACTGCTCGCCCCCGTCCACGAAGACTTCGACAGCATTACCCTGTGCGACTACCCGCTCGTCGTCCTTATGCCGCGCGCCCAAGCCCGCCACGCCGCCCTAAGCCTCAAAAGCCTGCAACACGAACCGTTTATCCTGTTCGGCTCAGGGTTTTCCCTCAACGAAACCATCCAAATCGCCTGCCGCAGCCAAGGCTTCACGCCCAACGTCGTCTGCCGCACCGGACAATGGGACCTGCTCGCCGACATGGTGGCGCACCATATGGGCATCGCCCTTCTGCCCGAATACTACGCCCGCAAAATCGACCCCGACACCTTCGCCGCCGTCCCGCTGACCGAACCCGAAATCCGCTGGCAACTGACCATGGCGTGGAAAAAACACCAGCGTCCCACCCCCGCGCTCAGGGCTTGGCTGGACATCGTCAGGGAAGAGTTCAGGAAATAGAAAAAGGTCGTCTGAAAACGGTTTTCAGACGACCTCATCGGGAAAATCTACGGAACAAAAAGATAAGGCAAACCACTTCGACAAACACAATAAGGAAATAGTTACGGATTGAGGAAGCAGGATATACACTGACCATCCGTTGTACCTCTGCTTGGGTAAAAAACATTAAAATCCAGCCCGAACATAACACTATCCCCTTCAACCATCTGTTTCTAATGATGTAGTTTCCAAATCCAAAACACAGGAAAGCCGATGTTGCCACAACCAATCCGTAAAACATACTACCTCCCGACGGTGGGCTGCCGATGGGGGAATTAAAACAGAAAATATCCGTCTCGTCATTTCCACAACAGAGCGCACTGTCCTGCATCATTTCAGACAGACACGTAAGAGAGATAAACCAAACCTAACGTAAAAGGTCGTCTGAAAACTTTTCAGACGACCTTTCTATCAACTGTAAATCTCAGCCCCTTTCTTCACAAACTCGACCGCTTTTTCCTCCATGCCCTGCCGTTGGGCTTTTTGCTTGTCGGCGTAGTCGCGCACTTCCTGCGTGATTTTCATCGAGCAGAATTTGGGGCCGCACATCGAGCAGAAGTGGGCGATTTTCGCGCCTTCGGCGGGCAGGGTTTCGTCGTGGAAGCTCTCGGCGCGTTCGGGGTCGAGGCTGAGGCGGAATTGGTCGCGCCAGCGGAACTCGAAACGCGCCTTGCTCAGGGCGTTGTCGCGCAACTGCGCGCCCGGCCAGCCTTTGGCGAGGTCGGCGGCGTGGGCGGCGAGTTTGTAGGTGATGATGCCGGTGCGCACGTCTTCTTTGTCGGGTAGTCCCAAATGCTCTTTCGGGGTCACGTAGCAAAGCATGGCTGTGCCGTACCAGCCGATATTGGTCGCGCCTATGCCCGAAGTGATGTGGTCGTAGCCGGGAGCGATGTCGGTAACGAGCGGACCGAGTGTGTAGAAAGGCGCTTCAAAGCAGTGTTGCAGCTCTTCGGTCATGTTTTCTTTGACGCGTTGCAGCGGCACATGGCCGGGACCTTCGATCATCACTTGTACGTCGTGTTTCCACGCTTTGGCGGTCAATTCACCCAAGGTGTGCAGTTCGGCGAATTGGGATTCGTCGTTGGCATCGGCAATGCAGCCGGGGCGCAGGCCGTCGCCGAGGCTGAACGAGACGTCGTAGGCTTTCATGATTTCGCAGATTTCGTCGAAATGCGTGTAGAGGAAGTTTTCCCGATGGTGGGCGAGACACCATTTCGCCATGATGGAGCCGCCGCGCGATACGATGCCGGTAAGGCGGTTGGCGGTCATCGGCACATAGCGCAGCAACACGCCTGCGTGTATGGTGAAATAGTCCACGCCTTGCTCCGCCTGTTCGATTAAGGTGTCGCGGAACAAATCCCAAGTCAAATCTTCGGCGATGCCGCCGGTTTTTTCCAAAGCCTGATAGATGGGCACCGTACCGATGGGAACGGGCGCGTTGCGGATAATCCATTCGCGCGTCTCGTGGATATGCGCGCCGGTGGACAAATCCATAATCGTGTCCGCGCCCCAACGCAGCGACCACACCATTTTTTCGACTTCTTCGGTCAGGCTGGAGGTTACGGCGGAATTGCCCAAGTTGCCGTTGATTTTGACACGGAAGTTGCGGCCGATAATCATCGGTTCGAGTTCGGGATGGTTGATGTTGGCGGGGATAATCGCGCGTCCGGCGGCAATTTCTTGGCGCACGAATTCGGGCGTGATTTGGTCGGGGTGGGTCGGGATGTTCGAGCCGAAACTTTGCCCCGCGTGCTGTTTCAAGAGCTTGGCGTATTCGGGTCGTCTGAAAAGTTCGTCCAGCTTCATGCGTTCGCGTATGGCGGCAAACTCCATTTCGGGCGTGATGATGCCGCGGCGCGCATAGTGAAGCTGGGTTACGTTGCTGCCGCTTTTCGCGCGGCGCGGGCGGGTGATTTGGTTGAAACGCAGATGGGCGGTTTGCGGGTCGTGTGCGCGTTCGATGCCGTATTCGCTGGAGAGCTTGGGCAGGATTTCGGTATCGCCGCGTTCGTCCAGCCATGCGGTGCGGACGTGCGGCAAACCTTGTTTCAGGTCGATGTGTGCCGCCGGATCGCCGTACACGCCGCTGGTGTCATAGACGGGAATCGGCGGATTGGCTTCCGTACCTTGCGCCGTGTAGGTGTCGTCCTGACGGATTTCGCGCAAAGGCACGCGGATGTCGTTGCGGCTACCTTGCAGATACACGCGCTCCGAGTTCGGATATTTGAAGCGGATACCGATGTCTTCACTCAAGTCGGCAAGTTCGCGTGCTTCGTTGCCGGAAGTTTTAGCAGTTTTCTTTGGCGTAGTCATAAAAAATGCTCCTGTTTTCTCGTTTGAAAAGAAGAAACAGGAGCGTTTTGCTTTTTCAGACGACCTAATATCAAAAAAGGTCGTCTGAAAAACAGAATCCGTGAAAACTCCCCACGCAGGTATTATCCCGATCGGGTGTAAAGGGTATTTCTCAGCCGCCTGAACATCAGGCAGCACCCCTGTTTCGTAAGGATAGGATTATAAACCACGATACGCATTTGTTGTAAATTATAGTGGATTAACTTTAAACCAGTACGGTGTTGCCTCGCCTTAGCTCAAAGA
>JUNU01000038.1 GCA_001067655.1 Neisseria lactamica | reverse complement strand
TGAGCTAAGGCGAGGCAACGCCGTACTGGTTTAAAGTTAATCCACTATAAAACATCAGGTCGTCTGAACATTCAGACGACCTGAATCCATTGGAGACAAGCAAACATGTTTATCGTACAGCGCATTTACGCATACCGGCCCGACCCCGAACAAACCGCAGTCTTTATCGACCGCCTCTATCCGCGCGGCATCCGCAAAGAGGTCTTTGCTACGGCGCTCTGGCTCAAAGACATCACCCCCAGTGCAAACCTGCGCCGCTGGTATCATGAGAATCCGGCTGAACATTTTGACGGTTTCGTCAGCCGTTACCATGAGGAGCTGCACGGCGATACCGAGCAAGCCGCCATTAGGCAGCTCTTGGAGTTGGAACGGCAACACGGCAGCGTTTTACTGCTGACTGCCGTCAAAGACCCGCATCATTCCCATGTTTCTGCCTTAGAGCAGTTTTTGGGGACGTCGTTTGAATATCGCGATTAACAAAAACAACAAGACCTGCATCATTCGGGGTTGATGCAAAAAGGTCGTCTGAAATCCAGTCTAGGTTTCAGACGACCTTTGTTTTTTTATAGTAGATTAACTTTAAACCAGTACGGCGTTGCCTCGCCTTGCCGTACTAT
>JUNU01000361.1 GCA_001067655.1 Neisseria lactamica | reverse complement strand
GGCGATGTGTTTGAACCTGTTGAAAGCGGCTAACAGGCTAAGTGTGCCTGTTGCCGCCTAAAAGGCGGCCCGGATCCCTTATTTGTAGAAACTAGTAGCGTTGTTTACAGTATTTCCAGGAGAATACTGAAACATGAACATGCACAAAAACACCCGTCTCACCCCGCACCACCGCCAAGCCATTTGGCTGGCCTACACGCAGGGGAAGGAAAGCGTCACCTCCCCGGCACGCCACTACCAAGTCAGCCGCATCACTATTTACCGCGCACTTAAAGCCGCAAGAGGCAGACTGCTCAAACCCCAAACCAGTACCAACAACCGTTTCAAACAGGCAAAGTACGGA
>JUNU01000360.1 GCA_001067655.1 Neisseria lactamica | reverse complement strand
TCTGTACTGTCTGCAGCTTCGTTGCCTTGTCCTGATTTTTGTTAATCCACTATATTTAGTGGGGTCGTCTGAAAAGAAGTTCGATGTTTATACGGTTCGCATTTTAACCTATTTTTTTGAAGTCGTTAGGTTGCGTCCGTCGGAAATGTGCAGGCGGCTGAATATGGTGCTGGAGACGAGTGTAATCAAACCGATGGAAAGCAGGGTAAGGCGGAATGAGAGGTGGAGGTTGCCTGCGGTGAAGCTGCTTTGCGACCAGTTTTGCAGGATAAGCGCGCCGAGCGCAATGCCGAGGCTGATGGCGAGTTGTTGGTTGACCGCCATCAGGCTGTTGCCGCTGCCGGTTTGGTGTGCGCGCAGGTCGGCGATGGTCAGAGTGTTCATGGCGGAAAACTGGATGGAGTTGCAGGTGCCGATGAGGAGCAGCAAGACTATCCATACGCTTAAGGACGTGTCGGCGTCGGGTAGGGCAAGCAGCATAATCAGTATGGCGAGGAGGCGCGTGTTCCAAATCAACACGCTGCGGTAGCCGAAGCGCGACATCAGGGGCTTGATGAGCGGTTTGACAACAAGCGAGGCGAAAGCGACGGGCGCGACCAGCCAGCCGGATACGCTGGCGGCAAAGCCGAACGCGACTTGAAACAATAGCGGCAGCAAAAAAGGGATGGAACTGATGCCGAGCCGGCTGAACAGATTGCCTGTCAGACCCAGCCGGAAGGTGCGGACTTGGAATAAATCCGCCGCATAAATCGGGTTGGCGGCGGTTTTCATGTGGCGGTAGTAGAGCAGGGCGAATGCCGTGCCGCCGAATGCGAGTAAGAGCGAAAACCAAACCGCGCCCGAGTGGGACACCATTTCCACAGCCAACATCAAGAGACACGCCGCCGAAGCGAAAGTCAGGTAGCCACTCAAGTCCAGCGCGGTATTCTCGCCTTTGACATCGGGCATAATCCGCCAGCCCAGCAAAACGCCGAGCAGCCCTATGGGCAGGTTCATCAGGAAAATCCAATGCCAAGATGCGTATTCGACCAAATAGCCGCCGACCAAAGGTCCGAATATCGGACCGATCAGCGCGGGCATGACGGCATAGTTGATGGCGTTGAGCAGTTGGGATTTGTCGTACACGCGCAAAATCGTCAGGCGCGGTACGGGTACCAACATCGACCCGCCTATACCTTGAATCACCCGCGCCATCACCAGCATGGGCAGATTGGCTGCCGCCGCACACAATGCCGATCCGAGCATAAAAATGCCGATTGAACCGAAAAATACGTTTTTAGTGCCGAATCTGTCCACCAAATAGCCGCTTAAAGGAATCAGCAGGGCAACGGTCAGCGTATAGGAAATCGCCGCCAGCTGCATATTGAGCGGCGATACTTTGAAATCTTTGGCGATTTCAGGTAGGGCGGTGTTCAGAATCGTCGCGTCCAGCATTTGCATGAAAATCGCAATCGCCAACAGCAGGGGCAGCCATCGGGACGGGCGGACAGGCGGCGTTTCCGAAACGTTTGATTCGGTTTTGTTCATAGGGATGAATTGTAACTGATTTGGCAATAGGTCGTCTGAAAGGCGGCTTGCTCTTTCAGGCTTTGGGATGAGAACCGGATGGCTGCTGGATAAATGGATTTTTTAGAGATTTGTTGACTTGAAGATAAAGAAACGAGCGGGTTGCGCCTATGGGGAAAGGCGGTGGGCAGGTTGTGTGTGGAACATTTATTTTGTCGAAAAGGTCGTCTGAAAACGGGCAATACCGGTTTTCAGACGACCTTTGCGTTTTTAACCTGCTTGAATCATCAGGCGATTTCGAGCCACATCACTTGGTAGGGGCGCAGCACCAAATCCTGATTCAATGCCACGGTTTCACCGCTGATGAGGTCTTTGGCGCGGGCGGGCATGGCTTGCAGGGTGTGCGCGCTGATGGTTTGCGGGTGTTCGCTGAAGTTGCCGAACGCCAACAGCGCGTTGTTCCGGATGTAGCCGATGATGTGTTTGTTGTTGGTGTTGAAAGTAACCAGACGGCCGCCGTTCAAACGCGGGTTGTTTTGGCGGATGTCTATCATGTGGCGCAGGCCTTGATAGATTTGCCCTGCCGCGGTTGACGGGTCGTGGCGTTGTTCGTACAACTCGGCATTGTAACGCGGACGGTGCGCCCAGCGGCTGTCGTCGCTCTTGTTGCGGTCGTTCGACCAGTCGTCGTCGTTGAGCGTGCCGACTTCGTCGCCGAGATAAATCAGGGGCAGGCCGCCGGTACTCAGGGCGATGCTGTACAAGAGTTTGATGCGGTCAACGGCGTGGGGGTCGTGTTGCGCCAAACCTGCCAGGGCGGCGGCAGTACCACTGACGCGGCAGTCGCCGGTGTTGGGGTTGTATTGGAAGGGGACGCCGCGCGCGAAGCTGCCGTCGAAATGGTTGACGAAGAAGCGGTTGAGGAATTGGCGGTGGTCGTAGCCGTGGATGCCGAACTGCCATGCGTCTTCGTCGGCAAACGTCCAGCCGATGTCGTCATGGCTGCGGACGTAGTTGACCCATGCGGTATGGTCGGGCAGGTTGTGGCGGTAGGAGAGGGCTTGGTGGAGCAGGTTGACTTCGCGGGTGGCGAGGGTGTTCCACAACAATGCCATTTGCAGCGGGTTGTAGCCGATTTGGCATTCGTCTTGTCCGATGTATTGGACGACTTGGTCGGGGTGGACGATGGCTTCGGATTTGAAGAACACGGCAGGTGCGGCGATGCGCATGACGGCGTTGAACGCGCGGATTAAGGCGTGGGCTTGCGGCAGGTTTTCGCAATCCGTGCCCATTTGTTTCCAAATGAAGGCGACGGCGTCCATACGCAGGATGTCGACGCCCAGATTGGCGAGGAACATCATTTCGCCTGCCATGGCGCGGAATACCCAAGGATTGCTGTAATTCAAATCCCATTGGAAGGAATTGAACGTCGTCCATACCCAGCGTCCGTCTTCCAATTGGGAGAAGCCGCCCGGATGCTGGTCGGGGAAGATTTCGCGCAGGGTGCGGTCGTATTGGTCGGGCATCCAGCGGTCGGGGAAGATATAGTAGAAATTGTCGAAAAGCGGGTCGCCGGCGGCACAGCGTTTCGCCCATTCGTGTTCGTTGGAAGTGTGATTGAAGATGAAATCGACGACGGCGGAAATGCCCGCTTCGTGCAGCGCGGCAATGACATCGCGCAAATCGTCTATCGTACCCAAAGCCGGATTGACGTCGCGGTAGCTGCTGACCGCATAGCCGCCGTCGCTTTTGCCTTCAGGGCATTTAAACAGGGGCATCATGTGCAGATAGGTCAGCCCCAACTCTTGAAAATAAGGGATTTTTGCTTTCAAGCCTTTCAAATCGCCCGCGAACAAATCGACATAACACACACCGCCGACCTGTTTATTGGACAAAATCCAATCGGGGTCATTCTCACGCGCGGCATCGATGGCTTTCAGAGACTTGTCGCGTTGGGAATAGCTTTGCCATGCTTGGGCAATCAGTTGTTCCAGCATGGGCAGGACGGCTTCGTTGTCGTTGTAAACGTTGTCCAGCTCGTGCATCAGCTTGGGGAAATGCTCGTTCAAACGTCTGTCAAACTGTTTCCAGTCTTCGGAAGCTTCGACGGTCGCACGCTGTTTGGGGCTATATTCTGCCAAGGCACGCTCTTTGAGATGATGCAGGGTCAAATCGACCTGTTGGGTCTGGGTCAACATGATGTTTACTCCGAGTTGAGGTTGGATTTGTTTGGAAGCCTGATTCCTGCTGCCTGCGCTGCGGAAACTCATGCAGGCTTAAGGCAAAATTGAGAAGTCCATCATACTGTAAGAAGCTGTTTGTGCATAGTAGCCTGAAATGGTTGGGAAAATAGGCTTTTAATCGGGTTGGGGTCGTCTGAAAACGGCATGGATTTTTTGTATGGGTTGGAGTGGGTTTGAATGCTTGGTATTTAATGTTAATTGGGTGGTTATTTTTTAGATAAATGGCTCTATTTTTTATGTTTTGAACAATAATTTGCTGCTGTGTCGGCTGTGTATTTATCCAATAGGCAATATTTGGGTATTTGATGAGGAGGTGAACGTATTTATTTTCTTGGGTAAAGGACAACGGGCGTTTTTGAAGAAGATAATTTTGTTTGATGGAAGTCAAAGGTCTTGGATGGGGAAGTTTGGGCGTATTGGCTTGGAAGAATAGGGTGTTGCCATGAGTAAGTTTGAAGGGCATGAACATCGAAACAAAAGGTCGTCTGAAAACGGGGATACTCGTTTTCAGACGACCTTTTGAGCTTTAAAGCGTTAACCGTTTACAGCGGCCATTTCAGCGCGGGACTGCTTTCGATGACGGCTTTAAACTGGTTTTGAATCCGCCCGATGGCTTCGTCGGAATCCGCCTCGAAGCGCAACACCAAAATCGGCGTGGTATTGGAGGCGCGCATCAGACCGAAGCCGTCGGGGAATTCTACGCGCAGGCCGTCGATGGTGATGATTTCGGTCGCGCCTTCGAATTTGGCTTTGGCGGCGAGTTCGTCGATAACCTGATGGCCGTTGCTGCCTTCGGGCAGGTCGATGTTGAGTTCGGGCGTGGAAATGCTTTGCGGTAGGCTGTTCAACACTTCGGACGGATTGTCGAAGGCAGACAGGATTTCCAAGAGGCGTGCGCCGGCGTACATGCCGTCGTCGAAGCCGAACCAGCGTTCTTTGAAGAAGATGTGTCCGCTCATTTCGCCGGCAACCAGCGCGCCGGTTTTTTTCATGGTGGACTTGATGAAGCTGTGGCCGGTTTTCTCCATGACGGCTTCGCCGCCGTGTTCTTTAATCCACGGAGCCAGCAGGCGGGTGGATTTGACGTCGAAGATGACTTTCGCGCCGGGATTGCGGCTCAAAACGTCTTGGGCGAACAGCATGAGCTGGCGGTCGGGATAGATGATGTTCCCGTCTTTGGTCACGACGCCCAAGCGGTCGGCATCGCCGTCAAAAGCCAATCCGATTTCGGCGTCGCTGTTTTTCAGTGCGGCAATCAAATCTTGCAGGTTTTTCGGTTTGGAAGGGTCGGGATGGTGGTTGGGGAAATTGCCGTCCACTTCGCAGAAAAGTTCAGTCACTTCGTTGCCCAAACCTTTGTAGAGTTTGCCTGCGAATGCGCCGCCTACGCCGTTGCCCGCGTCGATGGCGATTTTCATGGGGCGTTTGAGTTTGACGTGGCCGACGATGTGGTTGTGGTATTCGCCGGAGATGTCTTTTTCGGTTACGCTGCCTTTTTTGTCGGAAACGGTCAGTTTGTCGGCTTCGATCAGGGCAAGCAGTCCTTGGATGGCTTCGCCTGCGAGGGTGTCGCCGCCGAGCATCATTTTGAAGCCGTTGTAATCGGGCGGGTTGTGGCTGCCGGTAATCATCACGCCGCTGCCGCCGCATTCGTTGATGGCGGCGAAATACAGCATGGGGGTGGCGACCATGCCGACATTGAGGACGTCGATGCCGCTGTCGGTAAAGCCGCGCTGGATGTGTTCCATCAGTTCGGGACCGCTCAAGCGTCCGTCGCGTCCGAGTGCGATGCGGGTAATGCCTTTTTCGGCGGCTCGGGTGGCGATGGCTTTGCCGATGAGGTAGGCGGCTTCGTTGGTCAGGGTTTTGCCGACAATGCCCCGGATGTCGTAGGCTTTGAAAATGTCGCGGGCAATGTTTGCCATGATGGTTTCCTTTGTGATTGTGAATGGAAAACGGGCTTATTCTAACATAGGCAAAGGTCGTCTGAAGGCTTTCAGACGACCTTTGGGGGTTATATCAAATAACCATTTACTGCGGTTTCAATCAATTGCCGAATGTGTTGCATTGATTGATGTCGCCGCTGTCCAAACCGCGTTTGAGCCATGCCATGCGCTGTTCGGACGAGCCGTGTGTAAAGCTGTCGGGAACGACGTAGCCCTGCCCGTCTTTCTGCAGGCGGTCGTCGCCGACGGATTCGGCAGCCAGCATGGCTTTGGTGATGTCTTCGGCTTTGAAGATATTGTTGTTGACGGCGTAATGCCCCCAAATACCCGCGTAGCAGTCCGCCTGCAATTCGAGTTTGACGGAAAGGGCATTGGCTTCTTTTTTGTCGACCTGCTGCTGCATTCTGTGGACTTTAGGCAGGATACCGAGCAGGTTTTGGACGTGGTGTCCGACTTCGTGCGCGATGACGTAGGCAAACGCGGCATCGCTGGCTGAATTGAGTTTGGTCTGCATATCCCTATAAAAGTCTAAGTCGAGATAGACTTTTTGGTCGCCCGGGCAGTAAAACGGGCCCATTGCCGATTGGCCCATGCCGCAGGCGGTGGATGTACCGCCGTTGTATAACACCAGCGTGGTCGGGGTGTAATTTTGTCCGTGTTGCTTGAAATAGCTGCCCCAGGCTTTTTCCGTATCGGCGAGGACGACGCGGGCAAGTTCGTTCAGTTCGGCTTCTTCTTGAGGTTTGAGCTGGGAGGTTTGGGTTGAACCCGTACCCATGGAAGGCGTGCCGACCAAGCCGCTCAAATCGACGCCGTAATAAGCGCCAATCAAAACGACGATGATGCCGAGGATGCCGGGCGCCCTCCCGCCGCCGCCTCCGCCGCTGCTGCCGCGTCGGTCTTCTACGTTTTGACTCTGTTCGCGTCCTTTCCAATCCATCTTGTGTGTTCCTTGTTGTGAAGTGATATGGGGCGGATTATACCGTGAAGGGGCGGCGTGATGCCTGCCTATATTGAGAAAAGGTCGTCTGAAAACACCAAACGGAGTTTTCAGACGAC
Organism: Neisseria lactamica; assembly: GCA_001067655.1. GTDB lineage: Bacteria > Pseudomonadota > Gammaproteobacteria > Burkholderiales > Neisseriaceae > Neisseria > Neisseria lactamica_B. Next base: position 2,825 of record JUNU01000360.1, on the reverse strand, counting down.
CTTCGGGCATATAAACCGTTGGGTATTTCAACCCACGACGAGGACAGTCAGGCTTTGTGCCTGATTTCCCAACACTGATGGATTTTCTTGTTGCGGAAATCGTCGGGAACGGATTGTTTAGAAATGTCTTTGACGGCGTATTGTTCCGATACCGAATCGTCCAAGACGAAGCTGCGCAAGTTGTTGGAGAAGTACAAAATGCCGTCTGAAGCGAGTAGGCTCATCGCGCCGGCAATCAGTTTTTTGTGATCGCGCTGGATGTCGAGGATGTCGAGCATCTTTTTGCTGTTGGAGAAGCTGGGCGGATCCATGACGATGAGGTCGAACTGTTTGCCTTCGGCGGCGGCGTTTTGCAGGTATTGGAACACGTCGGCGCGGACGATTCTGTGTTGTTCGGAGCTGATGCCGTTGAGTTCGAAATTGCGTTTCGCCCAATCGAGATAAGTGTTGGACAAATCGACGGTTTCGCTGGATACCGCGCCGCCGGTAGCGGCATAGACGGTGAAGCTGCTGGTGTAGGAAAACAGGTTGAGGAAGCGTTTGCCCGCTGCGGTTTCGCCGACTTTTTTGCGCGTGTTGCGGTGGTCGAGAAAGAGGCCGGTGTCGAGGTATTTGTCGAGGTTGACCCAAAACTGGCGGCCGTTTTCGGTAATGACGAAATCGTCGCCGGTTTTGCCGGTTTTTTCGTATTGCTGCAAGCCTTTTTGGCGTTCGCGGCGTTTGAGGTGGATTTGTTCGGGCGCAAAACCGGTAACGAAGGCGACGGCTTCCAATACTCCGGCAAGCCACGATTCGTATTCTTCGGGCTGCATCAGCCAGCCGGTATCGTATTCCTGAAGGTGGATTTGGTCGCCGTAAACATCGACGGCGAAGGGGAATTGGGGGATGTCGCGGTCGTAAATGCGCCAGGCTTCGATGCCGTTGCGTTTTGCCCATTTCATGAGGTGTTTGATGTTTTTGCCCATGCGGTTGGCGAAGGGTGTGATGTCGGTCATGGTTTCAGACGGCCTGAATGAGGATTGGGAAGGGTTTGGATTTTAACGCACTTGATGCCTTTTTGCTTGACCGTTATCCATAAAATCTATATTATCCGCCGTTCACCTTTTTATACGAAGCCATCGTCTTCCAACCTAAACCGCCGTTTCGGGCGCGTTTCTTTTATTGCTTGCTGATTTGCCAAGCCTTTCCGTGCAGGTTGTCGTCGATGTTAACCACAAGCAAGATGCTTGCGACAACCCTGTAACTTCACATTTCCCGTATCGTTACTTTCCTTTGCTTCAGGTCGTCTGAAAACCGTTCAGGCGTGCGCGTTGTTGTCTCTTTAGGATAGCCATGTCTATTAAATTTGCCGATTTGAACCTTGATAAAAACATTTTGTCCGCCGTGCGCAGCGAGGGTTACGAAAGCCCGACGCCGATTCAGGCGCAAGCCATTCCGTTTGCTTTGGAAGGCCGCGACATCATGGCTTCGGCGCAAACCGGCTCCGGCAAAACCGCCGCCTTCCTGCTGCCGACGTTGCAGCGGCTGACCAAACGCAGCGAAAAACCGGGCAAAGGCCCGCGCGCGTTGGTGTTGACGCCGACCCGCGAATTGGCGGCGCAAGTCGAGAAAAATGCGCTGGCGTATGCTAAAAATATGCGCTGGTTCCGCACCGTCAGCATCGTCGGCGGCGCATCTTTCGGCTACCAAACCCGCGCCCTGAGCAAACCGGTTGACCTGATTGTCGCCACGCCGGGCCGTCTGATGGACTTGATGCAAAGCGGCAAAGTCGATTTCGCCCGCTTGGAAGTGCTGATTTTGGACGAAGCCGACCGCATGTTGGACATGGGTTTTATCGACGACATCGAAACCATCGTCGAAGCGACTCCGACCGACCGTCAGACTTTATTGTTCTCCGCCACTTGGGACGGCGCGGTCGGCAAGCTGGCACGCAAACTGACGAAAAACCCTGAAATCATCGAAGTCGAGCGCGTGGACGACCAAGGCAAAATCGAAGAGCAGTTGCTGTACTGCGACGATATGCGCCACAAAAACCGCCTGCTCGACCACATCCTGCGCGACGCCAACATCGACCAATGCGTGATTTTCACGTCCACCAAAGCCATGACCGAAGTCATCGCCGACGATTTGTACGAAAAAGGTTTCGCCGCCAACTGCCTGCACGGCGACATGCCGCAAGGCTGGCGCAACCGCACGCTGATGGATTTGCGCAAAGGCCGCTGCAAAATTTTGGTTGCCACCGACGTTGCCGCACGCGGTATCGACGTGCCGACCATTACCCACGTCATCAACTACGACCTGCCGAAACAGGCGGAAGACTACGTTCACCGCATCGGCCGTACCGGACGGGCAGGGCGCACGGGTATTGCGATTACCTTCGCCGAAGTGAACGAATACGTCAAAGTACACAAAATCGAAAAATACATCGGCCGTAAATTGCCTGAGCTGACCGTCGAAGGCATGGAACCGACCCGCAAGCGCAAATCCGCAGGCGGCAAGCCGAAAGGCAAAGGCGGCTGGGGCGATAGAAAATCCGGCGGCTGGCGCGGCGATAAGAAACCGGGCAAAGAAGGCTTCGGCGGCAAATCACGCGGCGAAGGTTTCAAAAAAGAAGGCTTTAAGAAAGGCGGCGAAGGCTTCAAAGGCAAACGTAAAGCCAACGATTCTTTCGGCTCGAAACCAAACCGTCCAGCGAAAAGAGGCTGATGCTAAAGTCAAATCAATAGCGGATATAGTGGATTAAATTTAAATCAGGACAAGGCGACGAAGCGGCAGGCAGTACAGATAGTACGGAACCGATTCACTTGGTGCTTCAGCACCTTAGA
>JUNU01000037.1 GCA_001067655.1 Neisseria lactamica | reverse complement strand
TGACGCCACCATTATTCAGACCGCCGGCAGCAAACAGCGTCAGGCCATAGAAGTTGATGAGGAGGGACAAGTCAGCGGCCAAACCACACCGAGTAAAGATAAAGATGCCCGCTGGACAAAGAAAAACGGCCTCTACAAACTTGGTTACAAACAACATACCCGCACCGATTCTGAAATCGCTTTCAGACGGCATTTCCGTATCAAGTGCGGTCGTTTTACAACCAGTTTTTTAGCAGCCCGCGAACAAATCGTTCAGCCCTTCGGCGATGGTCGGGTGGGTGAAGATTTGGTTTTTGATGTAGGTGGCGGGGATGCGGTGATCGATCGCCATTTTGAACAGGTTGATAATCTCGTGCGCTTCGGCGCAGAACAGGGTTACACCGAGAATTTCGCCGCTGTGCGCGTCCACCACGGCTTTGAGCAGGCCGTCGGTTTGGTTGAGGATTTTGGCTTTCGGAATTGCGTCGGCTTTCAGTTTCAACACTTTCACCTCGCGCCCCGATTGCTGCGCGGCGGTTTCGGTTAAGCCGATATGAGCGAGCGGCGGCTCGGTAAAGGTGGCGGTCGGGAACGGGGTGCGGTCGGCGCGGTTGCGTTTGCCGTCGCCGAAAAGCTGTTCGCGCACGATGCGGTAGTCGTCGAGCGAGATGTAGGTGAACATCGGGCTGCCCGCCACGTCGCCCATCGCCCAGATGTGGTTTTTGCCTTGCACGCGCAGATGGTCGTCAACGAGGATGAAGCCGCGCTGGTCGGTTTTGATGCCCGCGTTTGTCAGGCCCAATCCTTGCGTGTTCGGCACGCGCCCCACGCCCACCAACACCGCGTCGGCGGTAAATTCGCCTTGCGACGTGATGACGCTGGTGTCCGCCGTATTGTCGCGGAACGCTTCAATCTTCACGCCTTGCAACACCTTGATGCCTTTGCTGTTTAATACGCGCAGCATTTCTTCGGCGATGTCGTGATCTTCACGCGGCAGGAAGCGGTCGCCGCCGTCGAGAATGGTGATTTCGCTGCCGAAAGCGTGGAACATAAAGGCAAATTCCAAGCCGATGTAGCCGCCGCCGATGATGACGAGGCGGCGCGGGCGTTCGTTCAGCGCGAGCACACCGGTGCTGTCCAGTACGCGCGGGCTGTCTTCGCCCGCCACACCCAGGCGGCGCGGGGTGGCACCGGTGTTGATGAAAATGCGTTCGGCGGTAAGGGTTTGCTCGCCGCCGTCTGGGTCAGTCAGTTTGACCGTGCGATCGTCGAGAAACTCGGCGCGCGCGTTGAGCACGGTTACGCCGTCCAGATTGTCCAGTTTGGCGAAATTGGCGGCGCGCAATTTCGGAATCAGGGTGTTTTTCGCGTTCATCGCCGCCGCAAACACTGCCGCTTTGTCGGCGTTATGCCCGCGCTGCTCGCTCTCGACAATCAGTTTTTTGCTGGGAATACAGCCGATGTTGATGCAAGTGCCGCCGTACATCTGCGCCGACTGTTCCACCAGCACGACCTGCTGCCCGTGTTTCGCCAAATCTGCCGCCAGCGTTTTGCCCGCTTTGCCAAAGCCGATAATAAGATTTTGTGTGTGCATAATTTGTCTCTGTGAAATGATGGATTGCGCGCCAATTATAGACCTTATCGATTTATTTTTACATGAGACCTTTGCAAAATCCCCCAAAATCCCACCAAGACATTTAGGGGATTTTGGGGGGTTTTGCAAAGGTCTCAGGCCGTCTGAAACCCGGAATTAGGTTTTCAGACGGCCTTTTTTGTTTTTCAGGCAGCTTTTTTGGAATGGCCGGCGGCATCTCAGACGGCCTTCCCCCACGCTTCCCCCATCATATCCACCAACACCCGCACTTTGGGCGAGAGCTGTTTGCGGCTGGGGTACACCGCCATCACGGGCACGGGTTTGGGTTGGAAATCGGATAAAACGCTTTTCAGGCTGCCTGCATCGAGGGCGGCCTGCACCAGATAATGTGGCAGCTGGACAATGCCGAACGCGGACAGCGCGAGTTCCAGCAGGGCTTCGCCGTTGTCGGCGCTGAAGCGTCCGCTGCCCTGAAAGGTGGTTTCTTTGCCTTTTTGCTGAAAACGCCAGCGGCTGACGCGGCCGCCGTGTAGGAAATGCAGGCATTGGTGGTGCGCCAAATCGTCGGGCGTTTGCGGCGTGCCGTGTTGAACGAGGTAGCCGGGGGCGGCGCAGGTGAGCATTTTTTGTTGCGCCACGGTGCGAGCGATCAGGCTGTCGCATTGGGGCGGGTTGCCGTTGCGCAGGGCGAGGTCGTAGCCGTCTGAAATCAGGTCGGCGTAGTCGTCGGTGAGCGAGAGTTCGATGCTGGTTTGCGGATAGCGGTGGAGAAAATCCGCCAACAGCGGCGGCAAGATGGTTTTGCCCAACACCAGCGGCGCGCTGATTTTCAGACGGCCTTGCGGCTCGATGCTGCGTTGGGCGAGGCATTGCTCGGCGTTTTCCAGCTCTTCCAACACGGCGGTGCAGCGCTCGTAAAACAGCCGCCCTTCGTCGGTGGGCGCAAGGTTGCGCGTATTGCGCTGCAAAAGGCGCACGTTCAACCGCGCTTCAAGGCGGGCGATGCGTTTACCGATGGTGGAACGCGTGAGCCCGAGTTGTTTGGCGGCGGCGGTAAACGAGCCGCTTTTTACGCTGGCGACAAAGGCGGTCATATCGTTGAGATTGTTGAGTTCCATAAATTTTTCTTGCGCAGATCGGGCATTTATGCCCGAAAAATACAGGTAAATTTAAAAATGTCGGGCATCAATGCCCGACCTACATTTGGTATTTTCTTGCCCGAGATTAGGGAAGCACATTCCCGAATAAAACAAATATACTTCATCCCGTGCAAAAACTCATCACAAGGAGCAAAACAATGACTGCGCTGAAATTACCCGAACGCCTGCAAAACCATCGCGGTTTCGCCCGCACTTTCCAACCGGGCAAACTTACATTGGGCCTGATTGCGCCCTTCAAAGGCTATCCCGACAGCCCCGTGCCCGAAATGGACGACTTCGCCACCGTGATAAAAGCCGCCGACCAAAGCGGCATTGCCACGCTGTGGGTGCGCGATGTGCCGTTTTACGACCCGAGTTTTGGCGATGTCGCGCAGATTTACGACCCGTCGGTAACGCTGGGTTATCTCGCCGCGCTCACCCAAAACGTTGCGCTCGGCTCGGCGGGCTATGTGTCGCCGCTGCGCGAACCGGTGCTCACCGCCAAAGAAGCCGCGTCGGTGGAACAAATCAGCGGCGGCCGCTTCCTGCTCGGCTTGGCCAGCGGCGACCGCCCCACCGAATACCCCGCCTTTGCCTCCGATTTCAACAACCGCGCCGAACGCTACCGCGAAGCGTGGCAAATCATCCGCCGCCTGACGCAGGAAAAATTCCCCGCGTTCAATAGCGAACACTACGGCAGATTCAGCGGCAATTTGGACTTGGTGCCCAAACCCGCACACGGTTTGCCGATGCTCGCTATTGGCCGCGCCCGCCAAGAGCTGGAATGGATTGCCCGAGAAAGCGACGCATGGATTTGGTACGGCATCGCTCCCGAAAAACTGGGCGACATCGTCAACACGCTCAAAGAATTGGGCGACGGCGAAACCTGGAAACCCTTTGGCGTAGCGAATTTCGTCGAACTCTTGGAAGACCCGAACGCGCCCGCCGAGTTCTACAACAACATCTACCTGCGCGGCGGCGCCAAAAGCATCGTCGAGTTTTGGCAGAAACAGCAGGCCGACGGCGTGGCACACATTACCGTGAACTTAAAACCTACACGGCGCGGCGCGCTGGAAACCATTCAGGATTTCGCCGAAAACGTGATGCCGCATTTTGCGGTGTGAGATTTGGGGGTTTCAGGCAACCTGAAACGCCGTCTGAACGCCCCCTAGTCCTCCTTTATAAATGGAGGAGGGAACTTTTTAGGTTTTCAGGCTGCCTGAAATGCCGTCTGAAACCCTACGCGGCTTGGCAACGCTAGCGCGTGAAGCCGTAGCGCCTTATGCCAAAGCAGGTAAAGTGCGTTTTTATCAGAGTGGCGAAGAAGTCGTACCCGGAATGCGCTCGCGCCCCAGCCCCGGTCATACGCCTGGGCACAATGGCATCGAGTTCACTTCAAAAGGACAAACCATGCTGGTGTGGGGCGATTTGATGCACAACCACACACTGCAAATGCTTGATCCCGAAATCGCCATTGAGTTTGACAGCGACCCCAAACAGGCACGCGCCAGCCGCCAAGACGCGCTCAAAGATGCCGCCACACGTAAAATCTGGATAGCTGGCGCACATATGCCCTTCCCTAGCATCGGACACATCCGTGCCGAAAGCAACGGCGCTACACTTGGCTGCCGGTGGAATATACCCCGATCGAAATCGACGGCAAAGTGCAATAATTTAACAAAAACCGACCGCACTTTTCTTAGAGGAAGCCGTCAAATGACGGCTTTTTTGTGTTACGGCGATTTTTCTTTATAATACGAAAAATTTTTATGAATTAACAAAGGCAGGAATTATGGCAGTAGAAGCGACTGACGGCGATTTATTGCACGTGGTGGTGTTATTGGGGGCGGCGGTAGTTGCCGTGCCGTTATTTAAACGTTTAGGTCTAGGCTCGATTCTGGGTTATTTGGCTGCGGGGCTGGTTATCGGACCCTTCGGATTAAAGCTCATTACCGATTCCCACGCTATTTTGCATATTGCGGAATTCGGCGTGGTGATGTTTCTGTTTTTGATCGGGCTGGAAATGAAGCCGTCGCATTTATGGAAATTGCGTAATCAGATTTTCGGCTTGGGTACCCTGCAGGTGACGCTTTCCAGTCTGTTCCTTACCCTAATCGGGCTGGCTTACGGTTTTTCTTTAGTGATGTCGTTTATTTCGGCGGTAGGTTTTACACTCACCTCCACCGCAATGGTCATGCAGATTATGGACGAACGTCATGAAATCAGCACACCGCAAGGTCAGCGCATTGTCTCCATTTTGCTGTTTGAAGATTTGCTGATTGTGCCCATGCTGGCGATTGTAGCATTTCTAGCACCCGATAATCCCAATGCCGTTGCCGATGCCGTACCGCTATGGCAGAAAATCGGTGTTGCCGCGCTTTCTTTGGCAGCGTTGATTGCGACAGGTATTTGGCTGCTCAATCCGCTGTTTAAAATTCTGGCAAAATCCAAAGCACGCGAGGTGATGACTGCCGCCGCGCTGCTGGTGGTACTCGGTGCGGCTTATTTAATGGAGCTGGGCGGTCTGTCTATGGCGATGGGTGCGTTTCTGGCGGGAGTGCTGCTGTCGGAATCCGACTTCCGTTATCAGCTTGAAGCGGATATCGAACCGTTCCGAGGCCTTTTGCTCGGGCTATTTTTCTTAGCTGTCGGGATGTCGCTGGATGTGGCAACGGTGCTCAATAACTGGAAGGTAATTCTTTCCGCCACTGTACTGATGATTATCTTGAAATGCCTTGCCATTTATGGAGTGGCGCGTTTTGCCAAAGCAAGCCATCACACCGCGATACACCGCGCCGTACTGATGTCGCAGGGCGGTGAATTCGCCTTCGTATTACTCGCCTCCGCTGCCGTACAACGGGCGATTAATGCGGAAGTGCTAGCGAATATGACGGCAATCGTGGTGCTCTCCATGATTATGACACCCTTCAGCGTTATGCTGTTCGACCGCTGTTCCAAAGAACCCCGCGCAGCTGCGGCAGTGGACGATGTGGAAGAACATGCGGGCGAACTCAACGGCAACGTGCTGATTATCGGATTCGGGCGCATGGGGCAGGTGGTCAGCCAAATGCCGCTAGCCTACGGTGCCACCATTTCCATTCTGGACAACGATCCCGACACCATCAACGTCGCACGCGAATACGGTTTCAAAGTCTATTACGGCGAAGCCACCCGCGCCGACGTGCTGCATGCCTGCGGCGTAGAACACACCGACATCGTAGCGGTATGCGTGGACGACGGAGAAAGTGCGGTCAGAATTGTGGAAAATATTCATCATATCAACCCGAACGCCAAGGTGTTCGTGCGCGCCTGGGACAGACGCAATGCGCTGGCCCTAGTGAAAGCGGAAGCGGATTTCGTAGTGCGCGAAACCTTCTATTCTTCCATGAAAATGGGCGATGAAATCGTCAAGGCATTGGGTGCTAGCGTGCAGGAATTACGTGCCATACACGACAAAGTACGCGACGCCGACAAAGAACGCTTCGCTTTGGAAATTGCCGGCAAGGAATTTGAAGGGCGCAGATTACTATTGGGGAATATAAAGAAAAATTCGTAAAATAGACCGCACTTTTGTAGCTGCAAGCGATGGAATTTAAGCGAAAAATTGCAAAAATTCCACCGCACTTTTTACGCCCGTTCGGAACGCAGGCGGTGTTGGCGGATGTTTTTCAGCAGGCGGAACAGTTCCGCCCACGCGGAGCGTTTCGGCTGCGGGGTGTTGCCTGTGCCGATGAGCTTCATTTGATAAGCATACCAGCCCAGTTCGAGAAAGCCGCCGAGCTTGCGATCGATGAATCCCAAGCCTGTGCGGACGGCGGGCAATTCCGCTTTTGCCAATCCGCCCGATAACATCCGTTGCGGCAAATCGGGAATGAGTGCAAATAGTATTTCAGACGGCCTTTTAAGGTTTCTACATCTATATTTTAGTCGGCGAACTGTTTTTTCATTCGTTCGCGTCGCTCTTGCGCTTCTACGGACAATGGCACAGCCTCTCCGATCCCGAACTCGAACACAGCCTCATCACCCG
>JUNU01000359.1 GCA_001067655.1 Neisseria lactamica | reverse complement strand
AGTACATAAGGGCGTTGGCAACGCCGTATCATTGCAATTTTAATCCACTATAAAAGGAGAAAACCATGAAACCCATCATCACCCTCGCACTCGCCTGCACACTCGCCGCCTGCGCCACCGAAGTCCCCGCCTACCGCTGGCACCGCACCGGCGCAAGCGAATCCGAAGTTTCCCGTCAAATCAACGTTTGCAAATCACAAGCGCAACACGACGCAAAACACGGTCAGACGCCCAAATCCCTTGAACAATGTATGGACGAAGCCGGCTACTACCGCTACGAACGCGGCAACCTCTAAACCTTGAGCGCCCCAAACCAAAAGGTCGTCTGAAAAACCGCGAAGGCTTTCAGACGACCTTTGCACAGAAAACGGACAAACCTCAGGTCATCCGAAAACACCGCCGAACCACTTTTCAGACGACCCACCGCAAATCAGACAGAAAGAACAAAACATGGCAATCCAATGGTTTCCCGGCCACATGAACAAAGCAAAAAAAGCAATCGCCGAGCGCGCCAAAAGCGTCGACATGGTGATTGAAATGCTGGACGCACGAATGCCCGCCTCCAGCGAAAACCCCCTGCTTGCCCAGCTTTCCAAAGGCAAGCCCAAGCTCAAAATCCTCAACAAACAAGACCTTGCCGACCCCGAACGTACCAAAATCTGGCTCGAACACTACAACAGCCGCCCCGATACCCGCGCCATTGCCCTTGATTCCTCCGAAACCGGCGCACACGGCAAAATCACCCAAGCCTGCCGCGCCATGATTCCCCACCGCCAAGGCATAGACAAACCCCTACGCGTCCTCATCTGCGGCATCCCCAACGTCGGCAAATCCACCCTCATCAACGGCATGATAGGCAAAAAATCCGCCAAAACCGGCAACGAACCCGGCATCACCAAAGCCGAACAACGCCTTTTCCTCGCCGACGACTTCTGGCTCTACGACACCCCCGGAATGCTGTGGCCGAAAATCATCGTCGAAGAAGGCGGCTACAACCTCGCCGCCGGCGGCGCAGTCGGACGCAACGCGCTGGACGAAGAAGAAGTCGCCCTCGAGCTCCTAGACTACCTCCGCCGCCACTACCTCCCCATGTTGCAAGAACGCTACCAAGCCGATAAAGACCCCAGCAGCCACTGGGACGACAACTCATGGCTCGAATGGATAGCCAAAAAACGCGGCGCAGTCCTCAGCGGCGGGCGGATCAACTACCAAAAAGCCGCCGAGAACATCCTCACCGACTTCCGCGAAGGCAAAATCGGCAGAATCACCCTCGAAACGCCGAACCAATGGGAAACATGGCTCAAAAAAGCCCGCCAAAAAGAAGCCGAACTCAAAGCCATTCGAGAAGCCAGAAAAGCGGAACGCAAAGGGCAGAAGCCGGCGGACGAGTAGGGCGGTATAGTGGAATGCCAAAAGAGGTTTCACTATTCCCAAACAGATCGTCTGAAACCTCAGACAGATTGTTCAGACGACCTGTTTGTAAAATTTAAAACCAATATATAAAACTGAAAAGAGTCCTTGTTTAAGGTCGTCTGAAAACATCAAAACAATTAAATTTTAACGTTATGAACGAAAAACTCCCTCCCGACGCGCTCATCGAAGCTGCGCTTTTGACCCAAACCGAACCCCTAAACGAAAAATCCATGCGCGAATTGTGTGTGCCGCCGCTGTCTCAGGACAAATTAATCGACGTGTTGGCGCAGTTGAAAACGCGTTGGCAGGGCAGGGCGTTGCAACTGGTGCATACGCACGAGGGCTGGCGGTTTCAGATTGCGCAGGCGGCATTCGAGCGGCTGGGCAGCCTTCAGGAGCAGCGTGCGCCGCGCTATTCCCGCGCTGTGATGGAAACGCTGGCGATTATCGCCTATCAGCAGCCGGTAACGCGCGGCGATATCGAGGGCATACGCGGCGTGGCGGTGTCGCAGAACGTGATGCAGACCTTGCAGGATAGAGGTTGGATTGAAGTGATCGGGCATCGAGATTCCGTCGGCAGGCCTGCGCTGTGGGCGACGACGCCGACGTTTTTGAGTGATTTGCGCTTGGACAGTTTGGAAGATTTGCCGCCGCTGACAGAATTAGGCGAATTGGTTTTGCCTGATTTGATCGAAACGCCGCCGACAGGCGAAGAGGAGGAGCAGGAAGAAACGCCGGAGCGGCTGATTAATTAAATCAGGCAGGATTGGCAAAGGTCGTCTGAAAACTGGAAATATAGTGGATTAACTTTAAACCAGTACGGCGTTGCCTCGCCTTAGCTCAA
>JUNU01000358.1 GCA_001067655.1 Neisseria lactamica | reverse complement strand
AGTACGGCGTTGCCTCGCCTTAGCTCAAAGAGAACGATTCTCTAAGGTGCTGAATCCACTATAGTACCGCTCATTCCCTCATTATGTGAAGTTTATTGGATAGAAAAAGGTCGTCTGAAAAACCGATTCGGATTTTCAGACGACCTTTGTTTGAATCGAAAGCTTGTTTATTCGATGACTTCTTCGGTTGTCGTGCTGCGGTAAGTAGAGCCGTTAAACGTCGGCACGGGCGGGGGCAGCAGGTTGTTGAGGGTCAGGGCGGCGGGGTTCAGGGTAGGGTAGCCGCTGAAGGTTACGGTGTAGCCGCCGTTGGCTGTACTGTGGATTTTGGCGTGCGCGCCCAAGGGGAAGGTGCTCTTATTGGTAATGTGTCCGAAGGGGAAGCCTGTCAGGACGGGGACTTTGGCGGTGCGTGAGACATGGTTGACGACGGCGGAGAAGTCGTAGCTTGAGTCGTACACGTCGCGGATGGTGCCCATACGGAAGTCGCCGAAGATGATGGCGCGTTGTTTTTGCAGGATGCCTGCAAGATAAAGCGTGTTCAACATGCGTTCGATGCGGTAGGGTTGTTCGCTGACGTCTTCGACGAACAGGATGCCGCCTTGGATGTCGGGCATATAGGGCGAGCCTGCGAGGGAAGCTAGGACGCTGAGGTTGCCGCCCCACAATGTGCCTTCGACATTGACGTTGGCGCGTTGGATAGCGGGAACGTCGATGACGTTGACGTTGTTGGTGGTGCCGCGGATGAACGAATCCATGGTGAAGACGCTGGGTTCGGGTTTGCCGAATTCGCTGTAAACCATGGGTCCGGCGAAACTTGCCATATTGCCTTTGGCGAGCAGGGCGAGTTGGACGGCGCAAACGTCGCTGAAGCCGAAGAACAAGGTGCCGCGTTCGCGCATTCTGGCGCCGAGTGAGGCGAAGTCGATTTGCGGCAGGATGCGTGCCGCGCCATAGCCGCCGCGCAAACCCATGAGGACTTTGGGTGTTTCAACGCGGCCGGTGGCGACCTCTTGGAAGTCGGCGACACGTTGGGCGTCGGAGCCGGCGAAGCGTTGATAGCGTCGGCTGCCTGCTTGTTGGTTGGTTACGGTAAAACCTGCGTTATAGAGGCGGGTCAAGCCCGCGTTGACGCGGTTGGGGTCTTCGGCAAAGCCGGAAGGGGCGACGACGCGGAGGAGGTTGTCGCCGGAACGTGGGGGATGGCTGGTTTTGGGCTGCACGGGTTGGGCTTTCGCTGTGTTGCCGGTTTGAGTGGACGGGGTGACGGTAGTGCCGGTGCCGCAGGCTTGCAGCAGTCCGGCTCCGGCTGCGGCAGAGCAGGCGCGGAGGAAATGGCGGCGTGAGGTTTGCCAGGTCATATGGTTTCCTTTGGTTGGGTTTCAGACGACCTTTTCGGCAGGGGTCGTCTGAAAATCTGTTGATATGCGGTTTCCGATACGTCCGCTAAGGTCGTCTGAACATCACGCCAGCAGGGCTTTGACTTGTTCCGTCCAGTTGTCCGGCAGGGTCATGCCGTGTTCGCGGGCGGGCGCTGCCCAAATCGGGGCGGGAAAGTTGGCATCGTTTTCAAAGCGGGCGATGACGTGCCAATGCAGATGGGGGACGACGTTGCCCAGGCTGGCAAGGTTGATTTTGGCGGGACGGAATACTTGGCGCATGGCGGCTTCGACTTTATACACCATTTCCATGATTTCGGCACGTTCGGCGGCTGAAAGGTCGGTCATCTCGGCGATGTGGTCGTTCCAGATGACGCGGCAGAATGCGGGGGCTGAGGCTTCGTTGTGAACGGCGATGACGCGCAGGTTTGGGGTTTGCAGCAAAATGTCTTCGTTGTCTGCGGTGCAGATGGGGCAGGTCATGGATTTTTCTTTCTCAGTCTGAATAGGAATCGGATGATTGCCATCAGGATTTTTAGAATGAGGTAAATAGCAGTCAGCGTGATGAATGTGAACAGCCACGGTTTAGGTATAAACCACCAAAATAAATAGGAGGGCGTGATTAAGTCGTCACATTCTTCGGCACTCTTAACGTGATCGCACAAGCCAAAGCGAAAAAAATCATTGACATCATGAAAGGGCGAATAGGCGAACATAAGCGCTATGGGCGTCACACAAATCAATGCAATGATGGCAATCCAAAAGAATGGTTTGATATAGTGGATTAAATTTAAACCAGTACGGCGTTGCCTCGCCTTGCCGTACTA
>JUNU01000357.1 GCA_001067655.1 Neisseria lactamica | reverse complement strand
CAAAAAATTCCGCAAAACCTAACAACAACCTGAAATACAAAGACTTTTATTTCACAACCCTCAAAACAGCATTTCAAAATATTCTCAAACAAAACTCAAACAACTCAAAACCATCCAATTCTCACAACTACAAACAGAAACTCAACTCTCAACATCCATAGCATCAAAGGTCGTCTGAAATCAATTTCAGACGACCTTTGTATTTTCTTATTGCCTACACAAATCAACCGATTTCGTTATTTTAGTCGGCAAACTGTTTTTTCATACGTTCGCGGCGTTCTTGCGCTTCTACGGAAAGTGTAGCAGTCGGGCGGGCAAGGAGGCGTTTGAGGCCGATGGGCTCGCCGGTATCTGCGCAGAAGCCGTACTCGCCTTCGTCGATGCTGCGGATGGTTGCTTGTACTTTACCCAGAAGTTTGCGTTCGCGGTCGCGGGTGCGCAATTCCAGCGCGTACTCTTCTTCTTGAGTGGCGCGGTCGGCAGGATCGGGAGCGGATTCGTGTTCTTGCAGGTGGCCGGTGGTGGCAGATGCGTTTTCAATCAGTTCGTCTTGCATTTTTACCAGCAGTTCGCGGAAGAATGCCAACTGGTCGCTATTCATGTAGTCTTCTTCCGGGCCGTCCCAATTCAAAATGTCTTGTTCTGTCAGCTTTGCCATAATTTTTCTTTCAATCTATTGTGGGAAACGAAATGCTACTCAAGTGGTTTATTTTATTGATTTCTTAGGACTTCTTTTCTCAAGTCCGTTTAGAAATGGCGGCATAATACCATGTTTTCACAGCCGTGGTTTTGATTTTCACTTTTTTGCATTTTGCTTACGTCATACTGCAAATTCTTAATGAACTCGCTGTCTATTGCAGTAGCCACAAGTTGATTTGACGAGTAATTTGGGGCGATAGACTGCTTAACCAGATCCACAGTAATAATGCCAATATACTACCTGAAAAATCGTAGCGTCCGTACTTTAAAAACTGTACGGGGGAAAGTATGGGGCGATATATCCGTTCCAGCGCGACGGAAAGTTGGGAATAGGGATCTTTAATACTGAGCGCCATGCGGATAAACAACCCTATCAACAACACATAAGCTACTGATTTAATTATATTCAATATTGCCAGTATAAAATTGGCGATGATGATTTTTGTGCTGAATGCGGTAGGCTGCGCCACTAAAGTGATGAAGGTGAATACGATGTAATATAACAACAGTCCTGACAACAGGCAGGCTGGATCGTATTTTTTAACGGGCAGGATTTTGTGCAGCGGCTTAACCAGCCAATCGGTTGATCGCTTGCTGAACGCCAATAGCGCATGATTTTCACTCAATCCCACCGCTTGCAGGAAGAGGCGTGCCAAACACAGGATGACGATGCCGTCGGCAAGCAATATCAATAAATCTCCGCGCATTTTCAGACGACCTTATATTGTTGTGCCATTTCTTGAGAACGCTTGACGCAGGCTTCAACGCCTTGGGCAATGGCTTCGGCAACGTGGCATGATTTGAACGTTTCGATGGCTTCGTGGGTGGTTCCGCCTTTGGAAGTAACATTTTGCTGCAGTTTCGCGAAGTCTTCGCCGCTTTGCTCTGCCAAGGCGACTGCGCCTTTGAACGTAGCGAGACTGAGGGCGCGGGCATCTTCTTCGCCGAACCCTTGCGCCTGAGCGGCGGCTTGCAGCGCGCTAAGCAGATAAAAGACGTAGGCAGGACCGCTGCCGCTGATGCCTGTAATGTTGTGCAACTTGTCTTCGCCGTCCAACCAAACGGTCAAACCGACGGAACGCATAATCCGGTCGGCGGCGGCGCGGTCGGCTTCGGATACTTCTGCTCCGGCAAACATACCGGATACGCCCAAACCGATTTTCCCTGGCGTATTGGGCATGGTGCGGACGATGCGGCGCGTTCCACCAAGGTAGCGACTGAGGGTATCAATAGACAAACCGGCGGCGACGGAAAGCACCAATACGCCGTTGACGCGAACGTTGCGGCACGCGGCTTCCATATCCTGCGGTTTGACGGCAAGGATTAATACGTCGTCTGAAAACAGTTCGGGCAGGAATTCGGAAACTTCGACATTCAATTCTTTTGCCAAACGCTCGCGTTTCTCTGCGCCGCGGTTGGCGATGTGGATGCGGTATCCACCCTGTTTGACTAATCCGCCTGCGATGGCGGCCGCCATATTGCCACCGCCTAAAAAGTAGATGTTCATAAATTTCCTTCAATTTTTAAATGAAATACATTTTACTTGGGGTCGTCTGAAATGCCGTTCCCACTAAAGTGGAAAATTTCAGACGACCTTTTTACCAACAGACGCTTTTGGGCAGCGATGTTCGGTATAAACCTTGTTTTTTTCAAAAATCTATTGCCGCCGGCTTTTTAGGCTTACACCAGCCTGATAAAGACTCACATTGATGCCAGCCCATCAACCGACAGCCCGTTAAGGTCAAACCAAGCAAAACGACCGAGATAATCTGTTTCATTGACCGTCTTTCCCTTTTTACTTCCGCCTGCCGAAAATCGCGCTGCCGATGCGTACATGTGTTGCGCCGCACGCAACCGCCACAGACATGTCGTCAGACATTCCCATAGACAACATATCCGCATCAACGCCCGCCGCGTTCAGGTCGGCAAGCAGTTTCTGCATGGTTTGGAACTGAACGCGCAATTCGGCTTCGCTGCTGCCTGCTTTGGCGACACACATCAACCCGCGCACAACCACATTCGGCAACTTCGCCACTTCCACCCCCAGCGCGACCGCTTCATCGGGCGCAACGCCGTGTTTCGCCTCCTCGCCTGCGATATTGACTTCGATACACACCTGCAAAGGCGGCATTTCGGGCGGACGCTGTTCACTCAGGCGGCGGGCGGTTTTCAGACGACCTATCGTATGCACCCAATGCGCGCGTTCGGCGACAAATTTGGTTTTGTTCGACTGCACATCGCCGATGACGTGCCAAACGATGTCGGGCAAATCCGCGAGCGTTTCCGTTTTCTCGTACCACTCCTGAATATAGTTTTCACCAAAATCACGCTGTCCTGCGGCGTATACCTCGCGGATGTCGTCTGAAGGAAACGTCTTGCTAACCGCAATCAAACCCACTTCTCCCGCCTGCCTGCCCGCCTTTTGCTCGGCCTCGGCAATGCGTCGTTTCACCTCCGCATAATTTTGTTGCAATACCGACATGATTTCTTCCTTTATTACATCAATTACAGCGATTTTGAAAATTTTACTTGGTCTGAACGATTTATGTATTTAAAATAATACAATTTATCGGAACCTGAACAGGGAAATGCCCGGCATTCCGCGTCCGCATTTTAAATCGGGTTCCGCTTCATTATTCTAAACTAAAACAAGGCCACATTATGCAGATTACCGACTTACTCGCTTTCGGCGTCAAAAACAAAGCTTCCGACCTTCACTTAAGCGCCGGAATGTCCCCCATGATCCGTGTTCACGGGGACATCCGCCGCATCAACCTGCCCGAAATGTCCGCCGAAGAAGTCGGCAACATGGTTACTTCGGTCATGAACGACCATCAGCGCAAACTGTTCCAACAAGATTTGGAAGTGGACTTCTCCTTCGAGCTGCCCAACGTCGCCCGTTTCCGTGTCAACGCCTTTACCTCCAACCGCGGTCCTGCCGCCGTCTTCCGTACCATTCCGAGCGACGTATTGACGCTGGAAGACCTGCGCGCCCCGCGTATTTTCCAAAAAATCGCCGACAACCCGCGCGGCTTGGTATTGGTAACCGGCCCGACCGGTTCCGGTAAATCCACCACGCTGGCGGCAATGATCAACTACATCAACGAAACCCAACCCGCACACATCCTCACCATCGAAGACCCGATCGAGTTCGTCCACCAAAGTAAAAAAGCCCTCGTCAACCAACGCGAGCTGCACCAACACACCCACAGCTTCGCCAACGCCCTGCGTTCCGCATTGCGTGAAGACCCCGACGTAATCCTCGTAGGCGAGATGCGCGACCCCGAAACCATCGGCCTCGCGCTGACTGCCGCCGAAACCGGCCACTTGGTATTCGGTACACTGCACACCACCGGCGCCGCCAAAACCGTGGACCGTATCGTCGACGTATTCCCTGCCGGCGAAAAAGAAATGGTACGTTCCATGCTGTCCGAATCCCTGCGCGCGGTCATTTCGCAAACCCTGCTGAAAACCCGCGACGGCAACGGCCGTGTCGCCGCACACGAAATCCTCATCTCTACCCCCGCAGTGCGCAACCTGATCCGCGAAAACAAAATCGCCCAAATCAACTCCGCGCTGCAAACCGGCCAATCACACGGTATGCAAACCCTCGACCAAGCGCTGCAAACCCTCGTCCGCCAAGGTACCATCAGCCCCGACGTAGCCCGCAGCAAAGCGCAAAACAGCGAAAGCATGACCATCGTCTGATAAATATATTCCATTATCGGGAACAAACCAGGTCGTCTGAAAACGCAGTTTACACAACGGGGAAACCCGTTTCCCGTTTTCAGACGACCTCCGCAAGGCAGGCACAACACCCAATAACAAACCACCCGCCGGTCTCAATATTCACTTACTGATAAAGAGTACACAAAATGAGCGAAACAACTCCTTTACACGACTTACTCAGCGAAATGGTGCAAGCCTACTCGCAAAAAAACCAACCGCCACATATCCCCACTCCCGCCGAAATCGGCACACACCTCCATCCCCTGCTCGACCGCATGTGCGTTGAAGCAGAAAAACGCGGCGCATCCGACATCTTCATCAGCGCAGGCTTCCCGCCTGCCGTCAAAGTCAGCGGCACCCTGACCCCCGTCCCGCACAAAGCCCTGACCGGCGAAGACACGGCCGCCATCGTCGAATCCACCATGAACCCCGAGCAGCTTGAGACCTTCAACCGCGAATGGGAACTCAACTACTCCGTCCAATCCCGCAGCAACACCCGTTACCGTGTCAACGCCTACCACGAACAAGGCCGCGTCGGCATGGTCTTGCGCCGCATCAACCAAGAAATCCCCGAAATGGAGAGCCTCGGCCTGCCCGCCAAACTCAAAGACCTCTCCCTTTCCCCGCGCGGCCTGCTGATCCTTGCCGGCCCGACCGGTTCCGGTAAATCGACCACCATGGCATCCATGCTCGACTACCGCAACCACAAAATGCCCGGCCATATCGTTACCATCGAAGACCCGATCGAATTCATCTACAAACCCCGCCGCAGCATCTTCACCCAGCGCGAAGTCGGCATCGACACCAACGACTGGAAAATCGCCGTCCAAAGCGCGATGCGTCAAGCGCCCGACGTCGTCTGTATCGGCGAGGTGCGCAGCGAAGCCAGTATGGAATACGCCCTCCAGCTTGCCCAAACCGGCCACTTGTGCGTCTTCACCATCCACGCCAACACCGCCGCCCAAACCATCGAGCGTATCATCAACTTCTACCAAGAAGACCGACGCAAACAAGTCCTCATGGATTTGGCGCTCAACCTGACCGGCATCATCGGCCAACGCCTCGCCATCAAGAAAAACCGCAGCCAGCGTACCGCCGTCGTCGACCTGCTGCTCAACACACCCGCCATGCAGGATTTGATTTTCAAAGGCGAACTCATGGAAATCCGCGAACTCATGATGCGCTCCGGCACAGACGGCATGCAGACCTTCGACCAACACCTGTTCGAACTCTACATCCAAGGTCAAATCGAATACGACGAAGCCCTGCGCCAAGCCGTTTCCACCAACGACCTGCGCCTGCGCATCCAAATGCACGAAGAAGGCAACGACCCCGACCGCCTCTACGACCGCATCAGCGATTTGAACCTGATTTCGTAAACACCCGATGTCAGGCAAGACAAAGGTCTTTGGATTCGGATTTCAAGTGCAACACTAGTGTATCAGTGGTTTG
>JUNU01000356.1 GCA_001067655.1 Neisseria lactamica | reverse complement strand
TGGCACATTTTTATGCGTCAAATTTCGTTAACAGACTATTTTTGCAAAGGTCTCTTGCTGGATGTTTTGTGAAAACAGCCGTCCTGAAATCGCGGTTTCGGACGGCTGTTTGCTTTTTTGGGATTATTTGGCAGTTTTTTGTTCTTCGCGCACTCTGTCTACAAGCAGGTCTATGGTTTTCATACCTGATTCCCAGTCGGCAAATTCGACTTTGTATTTACCACCGACAATGACGGTAGGCGTGCCGTCGATTTTGTAGGTATTGGTCAGCTCTGCCATTTTGTCTGCGCGGGTTTGGCTTTCGGGGGATTCGTAGGCGGCGAGGACTTTTTTGCCGTCAAAAGCGGTTTGCTCGGCCAACCATTTTTTGAGAGTTTCATGGTCTTGCAGTTTGACTTTCTGATTAACCATAGCATCAAAGATATGGCTGTTTGCAATGTCTTTGGTGTCTGCGACCGCCATATCGACGGCGGCAGCAAGACGCGCCAACGGTTTCATCTCATCGCCCCAAACAACGTGTTCAGTACGAAGGTAGGTGTCGTCTTTGAAGGTTTTGACGTGTTTACTCAAAACGGGCTCGAGGTGGGCGCAGTGCGGACAGAAGTAGCCGAAAAATTCGAGGACTTCGACTTTGCCTGTTTGCTGCTGTGGAATAGGTGTACTGAGGGTGGTGTAGTTAAGTCCTTCAACCAAAGCAACAGGCGCTTCAGAGGCTGCTGAAGCAGCAGGTACGTTGCTGGCAGGAACGCTGGTTTGGGCTTTGTTATCACAGGCAGCGAGGGCGAACAGGACTGCAGCAAGGGCGAGGGTTTTCAGTTTCATGATTAACTCCGTGATTATCCAATCAAACATGGGATTCTATTGCATTTCGGCTGTTTGATATATGGCTTAAGGCGAAAAAAACGGTTTCATTTGAGAAAAGAATGGTTTCGGACGCTCTTTTAGAAAGCGTGAAGCATAATTTATAGTATATCAGACTGAATTTCAGTGATTTCTTCTACTGAAAATGTCGATAAAATAACGTATAAAACTACAAGTAGTTTGAAACAAGGTCGTCTGAAAATCCATTCATGCTTTGTTACTCTTCTTGTAAGATACAAAAAAGTTTGCTTTTATGACGATTATTCCATGAATGAGTCCATAGCAAATTAACTTGAAACTAGAAAGGCAGTTCCGACTATTGTCTAAAGAGAGTAATGAACTAAACGACCAAAGGTCTCACATAAATCACTTTTGTAACATCCATAAAGGCATCTGCTTTCTTTCCAATTTTCATTAGAAAAAACATAACAAAAAATCAAAAAGCAATTGAACTTAGAAAATCTCACTACGAATGTACCTTATAATAAAAAAAGCCTGAACATAGTAAATATGTTCAGGCTTTTAATATTTGGCTCCCCGACCTGGGCTCGAACCAGGGACCTGCGGATTAACAGTCCGTC
>JUNU01000036.1 GCA_001067655.1 Neisseria lactamica | reverse complement strand
CTGTCTGCGGCTTCGTCGCCTTGTCCTGATTTAAATTTAATCCACTATAGTTTGGTGTAGGGGGGGGCGGTACGCATGCGATTTATTCTGTTAAGATGACCTCAATACTTTCTTTGAGAGTATATGAAATATTTGCTTTTTAACAACACCTTATTACTGGTCAACATGGAGGTTGTCTGAAACACAACTTTCAGACAACCTTTGTTGTAATGTGTTCAGCCGTCGTAACACCTACGACGCATTAGACAACCTGATCTACCGCAGCTACCCGACGGCAAAAACCAATATGGCCTAGAAAACCAGCTCGTCCGCACCGAAATCAAAAAGCCCGCCGGGCCATACCAAGATTTAGACATACACCTAAGAGGTTACTAGCAAGACTATTTCAAAAAGTAGTCAGCAGCAAAAGAAGAAAGAATTAGAGGTGTCGGTGGAGTATATGTTAGAGACAGCAAAAGCTTGGTTTATGTTGAAGGAATATTCGAAATTATTAGATTACTTTAGGAGATTATCATGGATGTGACATTATTTAATTTTCAGACATTTTGGGAGGCAAACGCTGATGAAGACTATCGTGAAGATATTATCAGAATGTCTATTGCACTTATGACATTTCTTAAAAAGAATAGTTTACTTATTGATATTGAAACCTTTAATGAGGATGGCTCTATCAAAGAAGATTTGATCATTCGAAAATCCAATGTAACTGATGAAGGATTCCAATTATTTGTTAAACCAGTAAATAATTGGTGGAATGCTTTGGATAGGGGAACTCCTCCTGAGAAAGTTACTATTTTGGAGAATGGCTTGAAAAAAATTCGGGCTGCGAAAAAGTAATTTTATAGTTCAGACGATCTCAATACTTTCTTTGAGGTCGTCTGAACTATTTGTTCTTTAACAATATTACTAGCAGTTAACATAGAGGTCGTCTGAAAACCGAATCCAAGGTCGTCTGAAAATCCACTTCGAACCCCATCAAGCATTTATAATCCTGCTTTTCAGACGACCTTTTGAACATCCGTTCTCTCAATCAAATTGACCTTATGAAACCCAAATTCATCACTCTGGACGGCATAGACGGCGCGGGTAAATCTACCAATCTTGCCGTTATCCGCCAATGGTTCGAATCCCATAATCTTCCTGTATTGTTTACCCGCGAGCCGGGCGGTACGCCTGTCGGTGAGGCTTTGCGCGAAATTTTGTTGAACCCTGAAACCAAGGCGGGATTGCGCGCGGAGACGTTGATGATGTTTGCCGCGCGGCAGCAGCATCTGGAAGACGTTATCCTGCCTGCGCTGGCAGACGGCATTCATGTCGTTTCCGACCGTTTTACCGATGCGACTTTCGCGTATCAGGGGGGCGGGCGCGGCGTGCCCCTTCAGGATATTGAAATGCTGGAAAATTGGGTGCAGGGCGGGTTTGGTCCTGATTTGACGTTGCTGCTGGACGTGCCGCTGGAAGTGTCGATGGCGCGTATCGGGCAGACGCGCGAGAAGGACCGTTTCGAGCAGGAGCAGGCGGATTTTTTCACCCGCGTGCGTGCTGTTTATCTCGAACGCGCCGCCGCGCATCCCGAACGCTACGCGCTTATCGACGGCAACCGGAGTTTGGAAGAGGTGAGGGCGGATATCGAACATGCGCTGGCGCGTAGTTTCGGTATGGATGTTTAAAACCGAATGAAGGTCGTCTGAAAGTATATGTTTTGCTTCAAAATTGGTTGTTTCAGATAGAAAATAGCGGTATGCGCCGTATTGGGAACATGATAGAATTACAGCCCGTTACAAAATAGGTTTATTTATGAATAAATGGTTTTGTAACGCTAATCGTCCCGAAACCAATGTTTCAGACGACCTCAACTCAAAATCTCTCTCTCGCAACAGGATCGAAAAATGGAAAACTCATTAAAAGAAGCCGCACTGAAATTTCATGAATTCCCCGTGCCGGGTAAAGTCTCCGTTACCCCCACTAAATCGCTGGCCACGTCCAAAGACTTGGCTTTGGCGTACTCGCCGGGCGTCGCGGCTCCTTGTATGGAAATCCATGCCGATCCGCAAAATGCGTACAAATACACCGCCAAAGGCAACTTGGTTGCCGTGATTTCCAACGGTACCGCCGTTTTGGGCTTGGGCAACATCGGCGCATTGGCAGGCAAACCTGTGATGGAAGGCAAAGGCGTATTGTTCAAAAAATTCGCCGGCGTGGACGTATTCGACATCGAAATCGATGAAAAAGACCCGCAAAAACTGGTGGACATCATCGCTGCGTTGGAGCCGACTTTCGGCGGCATCAACCTCGAAGACATCAAAGCGCCCGAATGCTTCTACATCGAACGCGAATTGCGCAAACGCTGCAAAATCCCCGTATTCCACGACGACCAACACGGTACCGCCATCATTACTGCTGCCGCCGTATTGAATGCCCTGCGCTATACCGGCCGTAAAATCGAAGAAGCGACTTTGGTTTGCTCCGGCGCGGGTGCGGCTGCGATTGCCTGCTTGAACCAACTGCTCGATTTGGGTCTGAAACGCGAAAACGTAACCGTCTGCGACTCCAAAGGCGTGATTTACAAAACCCGCGAAGATAAAGACCGCATGGACGAGTCCAAACAGTTCTACGCCATTGAAGACAACGGTCAACGCGTGCTTGCCGATGCCGTCAAAGGCAAAGACATCTTCTTGGGCCTCTCCGGCGCGAACCTGTTGACGCCTGAGATGTTGAACACCATGAACGCCAAGCCTATCGTGTTCGCCATGGCAAACCCGAATCCCGAAATCCTGCCGCCGCTGGCAAAAGAAACCCGTCCGGACGTGGTCATCGGTACCGGCCGTTCCGACTTCCCGAACCAAGTGAACAACGTATTGTGCTTCCCGTTCATCTTCCGCGGCGCGTTGGACGTCGGCGCGACGACCATCAACGAAGAAATGAAACGCGCCTGCGTGTACGCCTTGGCAGATTTGGCGAAGGAAGAGGTAACCGAAGAAGTGGTTGCCGCATACGGTAAGAAATTTGAATTCGGTGCGGAATACCTGATTCCGACCCCGTTCGACTCCCGCCTGCTGCCGCGTGTTGCTTCGGCTGCCGCCAAAGCTGCGATGGAAAGCGGCGTGGCAACCCGTCCGATTGCAGACTTGGAAGCCTACGCTGCCAAACTGAGCGAATGGAAACTGTAATCCGGTTTTTAATTTGAATGTGATGTAGAAAAGGTCGTCTGAAAACTTTCAGACGACCTTTTTGTTTGGGTAAATGTCTTCCTACTTTAAACCGCGTCGGTCAGTGATGAGAACACTTCAAAATAAGTCGGGAAGGTTTTATGGGTGCATTTCGGGTCGTTGATGACGACGGGTACGCCCAACAGGGAAACCAGCGAGAAACACATCGCCATGCGGTGATCGTCGTAAGTGTCGATGACGGCGTCGGGCGTCAGTATTTCAGGCGGGGTAATGTGAATCGCTTCGGCTTCTTCGACGACTTTCGCACCAAGTTTGCGCAACTCGTTTGCCATTGCGGCGATGCGGTCGGTTTCCTTGACGCGCCATGAACCGATGTTGCGCAACGTGCAGGTTTGTCCTGTGGCAAGCGCGACGATGGCGAGGGTCATGGCGGCATCGGGGATATGGTTCGCATCCAAATCAAAGGCTTGGACAGCACGTTCTTTCGGACGCGAGACTTCGACGAAGTTTTCGCCCCAAACCACGTCCGCACCGATTTTTTCCAGCTCGCGGGCAAAGGCAACATCGCCCTGTATGCTGTTTGCGCCGATACCGGTAACGCGGACGGGCGTGGCGGCAATCAAGCCGGCAGCGAGGAAATAGGACGCGCTGGAGGCATCGCCTTCGACATATAAATGGTCGGGCGCGTGGTAGCAGGCATCGGCGGGGATTTTGAAGACGCGGTAGTCTTCATTGGCAACCTGTACGCCGAATTGCGCCATCAGTTTCAAAGTGATGTCGATATAGGGCTTGGAAATCAACTCGCCGACCATACGGATTTCAAATGCCTGCCCGGTCAGCGGTAACGCCATCAAGAGGGCGGTCAGAAACTGGCTGGACACATTGCCTTTAATCGGAATCACGCGCTCGCCGCGGTCTTGACGCTCGCCGATATGAAGCGGTGGATAGTGTTCGTTGCCGAGATATTCGACATCGGCGCCGGCAATCCGCAGCGCATCGACCAAATCGCCGATAGGGCGTTCGTGCATACGCGCAACGCCGTGCAGATGATAATCGCCGCCCAAAACCGCCAGCGCGGCAGTCAGCGGACGGAACGCCGTTCCCGCGTTGCCTAAAAACAAATCGGCAGTGCGGTTGGGGAAACGTCCGCCTGTGCCGTGAACTTTCAGACGACCTTCGGCAAGGTATTCGATTTCAACGCCGAGTTTATCGAGTGCTTCCAACATACGGTCGGTATCGTCGGATTTGAGCAGGGAATGGATTTCGCAAGTATTGTCAGACAAGGCGGCAAGCAGCAGGGTGCGGTTGCTGATGCTTTTGGAACCGGGCAGGGCGACGGTGGCGGGTTTGAGCGAGGCAGCAGGGAGGCGGATGGATTCGGTCATGATGGTCGTTTGGGAAGCGGAAACAGAAAACGGCATTATACGGCAGGGAGGGGTCGTCTGAAAAACGTGGCTGCTGCAATTCGATAACCGCAGAGTTTGTTTTTGAATGGTTTCGGTATCTTAATACGCTCAAACACGGCAAGGTAACATCGGAACGGTTTGTCGATGCGCGCAATCTTATAGTGGATTAAAATAAAAATGAGACAAGGCGGCAACGCCCGCCGTGTACGG
>JUNU01000355.1 GCA_001067655.1 Neisseria lactamica | reverse complement strand
GGTAAGTCTTAATGCAAATGCCGACCCTACCTATGATGCAACCAGAGGGGCGTTACAAAACAATTCGGCATTGTGTGGTTATGGTTATAACCCGAACTGTTCTTCAGGCAGCCGCAGCGCACCGCCTCCTAAAAAAATCATTTACCATGACGTCTTGGTACCTTCTAAATTTGGGGCTTTGGCTGTTAGTGTGAAAGCTGGGCATATTGCCGGTTCGTTGAATCATAACTCTTTAGCTGAAGCAAAAAGAGAAGCAGTCAAACATTGCCAGCAAGGCAGTCGCAATACGCCTTGCAAAGCCATCACATGGGTAAGAAACGGCTGCCTCGCGGCTGCAAAAGGAAAAGTGAAAAACAACCTGTTTATTTTAGCCGATGCGGCAGGTCCGCAAGGAACGGTCGAACAGGAGGCTTTACAAAAATGCAGTAACAGAGGGGCAACGGAATGTGAAATCATCATGCCCGAAGGCTGCTCCCTACCTCAATTGCAATAATCAAATTTTATTTAAAAGGTCGTCTGAGAACTATTTTCAGACGACCTTTTCTAAACCAAGTTAAAGATGAGCTGGGCAAAGGATAAATTTATGAAAAAACTGATTTTAATCGCATTGGGCTTGGTAAGTTTTGATGTTTATGCCAACGGCTGTGGCGGAGAATACCAAGCTGCCACAGGAACTTGCCGCATCATAGACGGAAGCGGTCGGCAAATTTTATACAATGTGCCGCCTCCCAAATCAGGCAACAGCTCACCACCTCCGAAGAAAATAGTATATGTTTCCAAATATGGAGCGATAGCGACTAACGAAAAAACAGGTATTTCGAGCGGGGCTTTAAATAAAGATTCTATTGAGGAGGCTAAAAATGAAGCAATTAAAGCGTGTGAGCAGGGCGGGCGAAATGCCCCTTGTAAAGTTGCCATTTGGGCAGGTAATGCCTGTTTAGCAGCGGCAACGGGCAAAGAAGGTAAGAAATTCAGAGTATTTTATACAGCTAGGGAAAAACCGGGGCAGGCAGAACCCGCAGCATTGAAACAATGTAATAAAGCGGGATTGAAAAACTGTGAAATCACCATTCCTGAAGGTTGTTCTTTCCCTTAATTGTTATTTTTTGATTAAAAGCTCGTCTGAAAAATTTTCAGACGACCTCGATATCGTATTAATCCGAAAAAGGATGCCCTTATGAAAAAACTGTTTTTGATAGTATTGGGTTTGGTAAGTCTTAATGCAAATGCCGACCCTACCTATGATGCAACCAGAGGGGCG
>JUNU01000354.1 GCA_001067655.1 Neisseria lactamica | reverse complement strand
GGCCTTTTCTGTTATGGAAAGTTGCACTTCAAATGCGAATCCGCCGACCTTTTTGTTGATGTTCGGTGCGGTTGATACGGACATCAATATTTTTACAACTTGCTTTTACCCCGTTCTTGATATTGCGGGCTGAGGATTGGGATAAACAAATGTATTCGATAACAAAATCCGCTATAATTCGTCCCCGTTACGTTTTAAGAAACAGCGTTCCCTGAAAACAACATTCGGAGAGGCTCATTCTCGAAAACAATCGTTTTTTCATCAAACAGCTTGAATGAATGCTGCTTTTTATGGTATAAATCACGTTTTACTATTTTAGAAGTTTGGAGACTAACCATGGCACGAGTTTGCAAAGTGACCGGTAAGCGCCCGATGTCTGGCAACAACGTATCACACGCCAACAACAAAACCAAACGTCGTTTTTTGCCTAACTTGCAATCACGTCGTTTCTGGGTAGAGAGTGAAAACCGCTGGGTTCGCCTGCGCGTTTCTAACGCTGCATTGCGTACCATTGATAAAGTAGGCATTGACGTCGTATTGGCTGATTTGCGTGCTCGCGGCGAAGCTTAATTTAAACTGTTAATTAAGGATTACTGCAATGCGCGATAAAATCAAACTGGAGTCAAGTGCAGGTACTGGTCACTTCTACACCACTACCAAAAACAAACGCACTATGCCCGGCAAACTGGAAATCAAAAAATTTGACCCTGTTGCCCGTAAACACGTTATCTACAAAGAAACCAAATTGAAATAATCCGGTTTCTGAAAAACTAAAAAACCTCTGTCTGACAGAGGTTTTTTTCTTGGTTTCTTATATTTGATTCAAGTAAAAGCCGAAATCGGTGATCCAGCGGATGGTTTAGACCGATTTATTCATGTTTCCAAAGTATGCCTTAAACCAAGTTAGAATCTAGTTTCTATTTTCAGACGACCTATTTGGCTTGCAGGGGCAGTATTTTCTTTCTTCTGTCGACCGCGTTTCAAATGCTTTTGATAAGCGGCGACATAGCCTGCTTTGGGGAGTCCTGCCAAGACGCCGATATGGGCTGCGGCGGATTTTGCCAAAGGTTCGAGCGTGTAGCCGCCTTCCAGTACCGAAACGATTCTGCCGGGGCAGCTTGGAGCGGCTTGGATGATTTTGTGTGTCAACCAGGCGAAATCGGCTTCGTGCAGGTTCAGACGACCTGTTTCGTCTTGTTTGTGCCCATCGAAACCTGCAGACAGTAAGACCAGCTCGGGTTTGAATGCGGTCAGTTTGTGCAACCATTGCTCGCGTACGGTGGTACGAAAGACGCGGCTGCCGGTGTTGGATGCGAAAGGCAGGTGCAACATATTGGCGCCGTTTGCAGAATGATTGGTTTCAGGAAATGGGAACAGGTCGGTTTCAAAAAGGTTCATAAACAGGATGCGCGGGTCGTCTTTGAAGATTTCCGCAGTGCCGTCGCCGTAATGGACGTCAAAGTCAATGACGGCGATGCGTTGGAGTCGATATTCGGCGATGGCGTGCATGACACCTGTTGCGACATTGTTTAATAGGCAGAAACCGCCGGCTTTATCGCTGTGTGCATGGTGTCCGGGTGGGCGGACGGCGCAAAAGGCGTGCCATGCTTTCTTATTCATTACCATATCCACCGCCTGAACGACAGCACCTGCGGCGTGACGGGCAGCTTTGAGCGAACCATGACTCATGACAGTATCGTCGTCAAGACGGTAGATTTTGTCCGGTTGTGGCTGGCAGGCTTCAAGCGCGCGCAGATATTTGCGCGGGTGAACCAAGGCGAGGCGGGCATCGCTGATTTCTTCGGCTTCGGCAGTTTGCAGATGCCGCCAAATATCCTGACGTTTGAGTTCCGCCTCGATAACGGCAGTGCGTTCGGGCGAGTCGGGATGACCTGCACCGGGTTGGTGTTGCGCAAAAACGGGATGAGAAATCCAGACCGTACGCGCATTTTTACCCAAGAGGCGGCGTAGGCGTGTACTCAGTCGTCGAATGAGTTTTTTCATGAGGAAAAGGGCGCGGGGCCTGTCGTTGGTGGGAAGAAGTCAGGTTTTAAATGTCGTTGAAACTTCATTTTCAGACGACCTGACATGATAAATATGGTTAATAAATAGGGAAAGGCTTGGAAATTTTTCAGACGACCTTTAGAATAGCTTAATTTTGCGGCCGTACCAATGCCTTTTTATGCCGCAAGCGGTGTTTTACTTAATTTTAATCTCTTAATTTTAATCTCTTAGAAAACGGACAAATTATGAATCAAACTGTGGCCCAATTTGCCCCTTTAGTGCTGATTATGGTGGTGTTCTACTTCCTGATCATGCGTCCTCAACAAAAGAAATTCAAAGCACACCAAGCCATGCTTGCCGCTTTGAAAGTCGGTGATAAGGTTGTTTTGGCAGCAGGCTTCAAAGGCCGTGTTACCAAAGTCGGCGAACAGTTTTTCACTGTGGACATCGGTCAAGGTGCAAAAATCGAAGTCGAAGTGGAACGTAACGCGATTGCCGCCAAAGCCGAGTAATCCGTATTTTTGCCAAGAGCCGCCTCGGAAAGCTGAGCGCGGCTGTTTGTCTTCATAATAAATCGAAGGTTTACCATGAACCGTTATCCTTTATGGAAATACCTGCTGATTGCGTGCACGATTTTGGTTGCCGTAGTGTATTCGCTGCCCAACCTTTTCGGTGAGACGCCCGCAGTACAGGTATCAACCAACCGACAAGCTATCATTATTAACGAACAGACCCAGTCCAAAGTCGATGCCGCGCTGAAACAGGCAGGTATTCAGACCGACGGGATGTTTGTTGCAAACAACTCGCTGAAAGTGCGTTTCAAAGATACCGAAACCCAGCTTAAAGCCCGCGATGTCATCGAAAACACTTTGGGCGATGGCTATATCACCGCGCTCAACCTGTTGGCGGACAGCCCCGAATGGATGGCCAAAATCGGCGCTAACCCGATGTTCTTAGGCTTGGACTTGCGCGGCGGCGTGCATTTCACCATGCAGGTGGACATGAAAGCTGCGATGCAGAAAACGTTTGAACGTTATTCGGGCGACATCCGCCGCGAAATGCGCCGTGAAAAAATCCGTACCGGCACCATCCGTCAGATTGAAAACGGTCTGATTGTCCCGATGCAGGACGCCGCCGACGTACAAAAAGCTATGCCTAAGCTGCGTCAGCTTTTCCCTGAGGCAAATTTGAACGCTGATGGCAATAACATCACGCTGACATTATCCGAAGAAGCGATTAACAAAGTACGCTCCGATGCGGTGAAACAAAACATCACCACCTTGCATAACCGTGTTAATGAGTTGGGCGTAGCCGAACCTGTCATCCAGCAATCCGGCCTCGACCGCATCGTTGTGCAGTTGCCGGGTGTACAAGATACTGCCAAAGCAAAAGACATTATCGGCCGTACCGCAACTTTGGAAGTGCGCATGGTGGAAGACGACCCTGTCAAAGTGCGCGAGGCTTTGGAAGGCAATGTTCCGAGCGGTTTCGAGCTGTTGTCCAGTGGTGGCGATCATCCTGAAACCTTGCTGATTAACAAACAGGTTGAATTGACAGGAGACAATATCAATGACGCACAACCCAGTTTCGACCAAATGGGCGCACCTGCCGTCAGCCTGAGCTTGGATAGTGCAGGCGGCAGTATTTTCGGCGAATTGACCGCCGCCAACGTCGGCAAACGCATGGCGATGGTGTTGATTGACCAAGGCAAATCCGAAGTGGTTACCGCACCGGTTATCCGTTCCGCTATTACCGGCGGACGCGTGGAAATTTCCGGCAGTATGACGCAGGCGGAAGCCAATGATACTTCACTGTTGCTGCGTGCCGGTTCTCTCGCCGCACCGATGCAAATCGTAGAAGAGCGCACCATCGGCCCGTCTTTGGGTAAAGAAAACATTGAAAAAGGTTTCCATTCGACCTTGTGGGGCTTTGCCGCCGTTGCTTTGTTTATGGTGGTTTACTACCGCCTGATGGGCTTCTTCTCTACCATTGCCCTGAGTACCAATATTTTGTTCTTGGTCGGTATTTTGTCTGCCATGCAGGCAACGCTGACGCTGCCCGGTATTGCCGCATTGGCGTTGACGCTGGGTATGGCGATTGATTCCAACGTATTGATTAACGAACGTATCCGCGAAGAGTTGCGTGAAGGCGTGCCGCCGCAACAGGCAATCAACCTCGGTTTCCAACACGCATGGGCAACCATCGTCGACTCCAACCTGACCTCGCTGATTGCCGGTATCGCCCTGTTGGTATTCGGCTCCGGTCCGGTCCGCGGTTTTGCCGTCGTACACTGTCTGGGTATCCTGACTTCGATGTACTCATCCGTCGTCGTCTTCCGCGCCTTGGTTAACTTATGGTACGGACGCCGCCGCAAATTGCAGAACATTTCCATCGGCGCAGTATGGAAACCCAAAGCCGAAACAGTGGCTGGCAAGGAGTAAGACATGGAACTCTTTAAAATCAAACGCGACATCCCGTTTATGAGCTACGGCAAACTGACGACCTTTATTTCGTTGGTAACCTTCATTGCCGCCGTATTCTTTCTCGTCACCAAAGGTTTGAACTTCTCCGTCGAATTTACCGGCGGTACCGTGATGGAAGTGCAATATCAGCAGGGCGTGGACGTCAATAAAACCCGTGAAAAACTCGATACCCTGAAAATGGGTGAGGTTCAAGTTCAGGCGTTGGGTACGAATAAACACATCATGATTCGTCTGCCCAACAAAGAAGGTGTAACTTCCGCACAGCTTTCCAATCAAGTGATGGACTTGCTGAAAAAAGAGCAGCCTGACGTTACCCTGCGCCAAGTCGAATTTATCGGTCCGCAGGTGGGCGAAGAATTGGTAACCAACGGTCTGATGGCACTGGGCTTCGTCGTAGCCGGTATCATCGTTTACCTGTCGATGCGCTTTGAATGGCGTTTCGCTGTATCCGCCATCATTGCGAATATGCACGACATCGTGATTATTTTAGGCTGCTTCGCCTTCTTCCAATGGGAGTTCTCGCTGACCGTGTTGGCGGGTATCCTTGCCGTATTGGGTTATTCCGTAAACGAATCTGTCGTCGTTTTCGACCGTATCCGTGAGAACTTCCGTAAACCGAGTATGCGCGGACACACCGTTCCGCAAGTTATCGACAATGCGATTACCGCCACCATGAGCCGTACCATCATTACCCACGGCTCGACCGAAGCAATGGTCGTTTCCATGCTGGTGTTCGGCGGCGCAGCGTTGCACGGTTTCTCAATGGCATTGACCATCGGCATCGTGTTCGGTATTTACTCTTCGGTATTGGTAGCCAGCCCGCTCTTGCTGATGTTCGGTCTGAGCCGCGACAATATCGCGAAGGAAGTGAAGAAGAAAGAAGAAGTCGTGGTCTGATGGTTATGATTGCGATTTAAAGGGGTCGTCTGAAAACTTTGCAACAGGTTTTCAGACGACTTTTTTGTTGCGCCATCAAACATGGCATTCAAACCGGCTTTGTGCTATATAGAGGGTTCGTTTTGAACAGATAGACCTTGTTCTTGCCAGCCTGAAGAGAATCGCTTGCTAAGCGTTTAAGCGTCGGCAAATCGGTTTGCGCCATCTGTCGCAGTATTTTCCGAATATAGCCTGTATCGTTTTGATGTTTTCACAAGGAATCCCGTTTAAGATGGATTCCGTTGTTTCAAATGAATGGAAAGATAAAATATGGATGCTTTGCAACTTTTGACCACACGTCGCTCGTCTAAAAAACTTACCTCCCCCGCGCCGAATGCGGAACAGCTCGAATATATGCTGCAAGCGGCTACGCAGGTTCCCGACCATGGCAATATGCGTCCGTTTCGTTTTACCGTCATTCAAAGCGAGGCAGGCTTGCAACGTTTCCGCGAATTGTTGCGTCAAACGGTTACCGAGTTGAACTTTGGCGATGATGCGATGAAAAAAGCCGAGAAAGTCGGCAATATGGCGCCTATGGTGATCGGCGTGACTTTTGCGCCCAACCGAGAAGTGGCGAAACCTAAGCCAGAGTGGGAGCAAATGTTGAGTGCGGGCTGCGCCGCTTACGGGTTGCAGCTTGCCGCGTCCGCGCAAGGCTTTGACAATGTGTGGATTACCGGAATGTGGGTCAACAGCCCGCTTTTGCGCGAAGCGTTTGATTGTGAAGACAAAGATAAAATCATCGGGCTGATGATGGTCGGTTCGACGACCGAAGCGGGTAGTGGCGCAAAAAATACCGATTTGGGGCAGTTCGTGACGGTTTGGTAAACAGCCTGAGCAACAGGCTTAAACACGAGTCTGTATTTTGAAAAGTGAATCGGCGATATAAAAGGTCGTCTGAAAACCGAAAATCCGTTTTCAGACGACCTTTTGTTGTGAATGATTCGTTGATGGTAAACATCAAGCCGGATTCATGAAGCTTTCGATTTCCTGTAAGGAAATGTCGGGCGTCGCGCCGTGTCTGGATGCGACTAGGGCGCCGAGTGCGCAGGCGAAGGTGATGGCTTCTTGCGGCTCGGCATTGTTGAGCAGTTTGTAAGTCAGTCCTGCCAAGAAGCTGTCGCCGGAACCGACGGTATCGGCAACTTTGATGCGGAAGCCGCAGTGGCGGTAGAGTTCGCCGTCTTTGTATAAAACCGCGCCGTGTCCGCCCAAAGTCACGCAGATGATTTTTGCGCCGGTCAGCTGAGTGAGGTAGGTAATGTTTTGTTCGATGCTGTGGTAGGGTGAGCCGTAAACTGCGGACAGTTCGTACAATTCGTCGTCATTGAGTTTGAGCATATCCGCACGCTTCATGGTGGCAAGCAGGCGGTCGGTGTCGTAGTGGGGTTTGCGCAGGTTGACGTCGAAGATTTTGAATTTGGCTTTTTCCATCAGTTTGTCTAATGCCGCACGGGAAATCTCGTCGCGGGTGGCAAGGCTGCCGAATACGAAGGCATCGGATTCGGCGACACGCTGCAAGGCGGCATCTTCGACGATGATGCGATCCCAAGCGCAGGGATAGACGATTTCGTATGACGCGCTGCCGCATTTGTCCAAGATGACTTTGACAAGGCTGGTATCACATTCTTTGCACACTTGCAGCAGGTCGGTATTGACGTTTTTTGCTTGGATTTGTCGCAGCAGCTCTTCGCCGTCGGCATCATCGCCGCGACGGCTGATGATGGCGGTATCGACGCCGAAGGATTGCAAACGGACCAAAACGTTCAGCGGCGCACCGCCCAACACTTTGCCGCTTGGAAACTCGTCCCACAACACTTCGCCGAAACTGGTTACTTTCATTTTAGGCCTTCCTTGCTTTGAGTTGATTGGCTGGAACTGCTGCGCTGCGTACGGTTTACCCATCATGTGTTTGTAGTAAAACTCCAATACTTAGGCGCGTAAGCATTATGTTTTAAAATCTACCGACTGACAAGCAATCGTGGGTTTATCTGTCAGGAAGTTTGATTCATCACAATATTGCGTTGAAAGTGTTTGAGTAGAAGGGGGATTTTTGATTTTGTTTTCTTTCGGTCGGCTGGTTTTGATCATGCGGATAAAGCTGCTTTTTTGAAATTTAAATACAAGTTACGCGGGTGAGCCATCATCAGAAACGGATAATATTTCAAATTAATGCACAATTATCTGCCCTAAACAAAAGGTCGTCTGAAACCTGATCTTCGGTTTCAGACGACCTTTTGTTTGTAGAAGCCTTAAGCGGCTTCCCAGTAATCGATGTAAAGCTGCAATTCTATCTGATTGCGCCACTCGTTTGCCACAGGGCGGTACACCGTGCGGATGTATTCGGGAATGTCTTCGCTGCACCGCCAAAACATGGCTTCAAATTCGTAGCCGTCTTTTTGCAGCCAGACTTTTTTGTGTTTGCCCTCCGCACCCAAAGGCTGCTGGCGGACGACGTGAAATTCGTCGGTAAAGCTCGGCGGTGCGAAGCCTTGTCCCCAAACGTGGCGGGCGAGGTTTTGTGCCTGTTCCAACGTGATGTCGCAGGCTTTCAGGCTGCCGTCGGTGATGAAGGTTTGCGACAAATCGTCTTCGCACACCATTTCGCGCACGGCTTCTTCAAAG
Source organism: Neisseria lactamica (assembly GCA_001067655.1). Classification (GTDB taxonomy): domain Bacteria; phylum Pseudomonadota; class Gammaproteobacteria; order Burkholderiales; family Neisseriaceae; genus Neisseria; species Neisseria lactamica_B. Next base: position 25,149 of record JUNU01000354.1, on the reverse strand, counting down.
GCCGTCTGAAACGCGGGAATGTTGTGTTCGAGTATGCTCAAGCCCGCCGCCATCGCGTGTCCGCCGAATTTCAAAATCAAATCGGGATGACGTTTGGACACCAAATCCAAAGCGTCGCGCAGGTGCAGGTTGGGAATGGAACGCCCCGAACCGCGTACTTCGCCGTTGTCAGCCGGGGCGAACACGATAGTTGGACGATAGAAGCGGTCTTTGAGGCGGCTGGCGACAATGCCGACCACGCCTTGATGAAAATCGTCGCGGTAGGCGACCAGGGTCGTCTGACCTGAAGGCAGGGTTTCGGGAAAGGCGTTCAGCGCGTCTTGCAACATGGACTGCTCGATTTCGCGGCGTTCGATGTTGAGGTCGTTCAACTGCGCCGCCAATGCCTGCGCTTCTGTGTCGTCGCGTGCCAACAGGCAGGCGATGCCGACCGACATATCGTCCAGCCGTCCGGCGGCGTTGATGCGCGGACCCAGTGCGAAACCCATATCAAAAGGCTGCGCTTTGCGCCAGTCGCGCCGCGCCACTTCAAAAAGGGCGCGGATGCCGGGACGCATTTTGCCGGAGCGCATCCGTTTCAAACCTTGCGACACGAGGATACGGTTGTTGTGGTCGAGGGGGACGACATCGGCGATGGTACCGAGTGCGACCAAATCCAAAAATTCGCCCAGATTCGGTTCCTTCAGCTCGTCTGAAAAATAATTGCGGCGGCGCAATTCGGCACGCAAGGCCATCAACACATAAAAAATTACGCCCACGCCCGCCAGACTTTTGCTGGGGAAGCCGCAGCCTTTTTGGTTCGGATTGACGATGATGCAGTCGGGTACGGTTTCGGCGGGCAGGTGGTGGTCGGTTACGATCACGTCCAAACCCAATTCCTGCGCCCGTGCCACACCTGCGATGCTGGCGATGCCGTTATCGACCGTAATCAGCAAATCCACGCCTTGTGCGGCGGCGATTTTGGCGAGTTCGGGCGTTAAGCCGTAGCCGTGTTCAAAGCGGTTGGGTACGAGGAAATCCACCGCCGCGCCCATCGCCGCCAAGCCGCTCATGCCGACGGAACACGCCGTTGCGCCGTCGGCATCGTAGTCGGCGACAATCAAGATTTTCTCCTTGCGCTCGATGGCATCCGCCAGACGACGGGCGGCTGCTTCGCAATGTGTCAGCGATTGATAAGGCAGAAGGCCGGCGAGTTTGTCGTCCAATTCGGCAGGACTCTGCACGTCGCGCGAGGCGCACAGGCGGGCGATTAAAGGGTCGGCGCCGGCGGTGAGCAAATCATCGAGGACGTTTTGGTTGACGGGGCGGGTTTGGATTTTGACGGGCATGGTGTGCGGAATATATTTTATGTATTCAAGGACGGAGAGGTCGTCTGAAAACAGGCGTAAAGGTTTTGTTAAAAGGTCGGGTTAATTCCGCCACCTATCACTATGGCAGGAATGAACAGTACTGGGGTAAGGGCGTCAACAGTGAGCGTCAGCGGCGTTATCAACAGAGTACCTACTACTTTCACCGGACTGGTGTATATGCGAGAAGTGGTATAGCCGATGGAGACAGGAATGCTTTGTTCAAATTTGTAGTCGGCGGGCAGGTTTTTCGGGGTGGCGTAGTATTTGCCTTTAGCGTGAACACAGCGGTGGTAGACAGTGTTATTTCTACCTTTGCCGGTTTCAAATGACAGGTTTTTCAGTTTGGCGATTTCGTCAGCTTTTTGAGTGTCGTAGCGTAGGCAGAAATCGGTGGTGAAATCGGCTTCTTTTTCATTGTTTACCACAACAGGCAAGGCTTTGAGGTCTTTTTTGTATTTTTTGGCATCGGCAATTTGGAATTTTTTGTCGAGTTTGACATTGAGGATGGGCGTCAGGTCTTTTGAATCTTTGGCATTAATGACGAACCAGTATTTTTCGCCCATCATGATGATGCTGCCTTTTTCAAGTTGGTCATTGTCTTTGTTGACGATACCGAAAGAATGTACTTGGTCGGAAGTAATCGGATGAAAAGTGATTTTTTCTACTTTTTTATCCTCTTGCCACAGTTGTTCAGTTAGGCAGCCGTTTAATGATAAGGCGAGGAGGGCAGTGAGGGTAAGGCGAAGTTTCATAAGTGTAGTCCTTGAAAAGGTCGGTTTGTTTTATTGTTAAAGGGATGTCTGAAAAATGACGGTATATTTTAATAAGATTATATGAAATTTGAAAAGGTCGTCTGAAAACGGGGCGGTGGGATTTACAGAACCCCCAACCCCGTTTTCAGACGACCCCGATATTTATTCTGTCCAATCCTGAGTTTCTTCCGAATCGCTCTGACTGCCTTCCATGACGGATTTGATTTCTTGGAAGAGGGCGCGGAAGTTTTTCGGCGGTTTGTTTTGTTCCTGCTCTTTTTTCGTGTTGCGGATTAAGGTGCGCAATTTGCCCGCGTCGGCATGGGGGAAGTCCGCCATAAACTGGGTAAGCGCGTTGTCGTCCGCCAAGAGGCGCGTGCGGGCTTGTTCGACGCGTTGCAAGAAGGCGTTGTGGGCGGTATTTTCGCCGCGCAGTTTGGCGAGGAAGGCTTCGATGGGCGCGGGGTCGGTGTCGCGCATGAGCCTGCCGATGAATTGGCTTTGGCGTTTGAGCGCGCCGTTGGACGTGATTTTTTTGTAGGTAACGACGGCTTCGTACAAGTCTTCGTCCAAGCCGATTTTTTTCAGCGTATCGGTCGAGAGTTTGGTCAACTCCATGCCCAAAGCCTGCAAATCGTTCATCTGCTTTTTCATTTGGGTTTTGCTGACCCATTCGTCTTCGTTTTCAAACATTTTGATAAACCTTTAATTTTGTTTCGGGTATTTTAGCACGTTTGGGCAGGTTTCACGTCAACGCCCTGTTGAAACGGCGCTTTCAGACGATCTTTTGTCTCCGGCGGCGGTATTTTTGCCGAGGTCGTCTGAAAACGGTTAAAATGCCGCAAACCTCTGTCAGGAAACCTTTTATGCTGTTTAACCACACTGCCTCCGAGCTGACCGACTTATGCGGACACGCCTTGGATTTGGCAAAAAACATGGGCGCGGCGGCTGCCGAAGCCGACTTTAGCGAATCCATCGGACAAAGCGTCAGCGTACGGCTGGGCGAAATCGAACAAATCGAGTTCCAGCAGGATAAATCGCTGGATATTACCGTGTACGTCGGCAAACGCAAAGGCCGTGCCAGCACCGCCGACTTTTCCGAAAAAGCCCTGCAAGACACCGTCAAAGCTGCCATCGACATCGCCCGCTATACTGCCGAAGACGATTGCGCAGGTCTGGCAGATGCTTCGCTGATGGCGCAACACGTCGGCGACCTCGACCGTTACCACGAATGGGATTTGAGTACGGAAGCCGCCATCGAGTTGGCAAAACAATGCGAACAAGCCGCTCTGAGTGCGGATGAACGCATCGAAAACTCTGAAGGCGCAGGCGTTCAAACCGGACATTACCAATACGTTTACGGCAACACCCACGGCTTCACCGCCCACCAACAAGGCACACGCCACAGCATTTCGTGCAGCATCGTCGCCGCCGACGAAAACGGCATGCAGCGCGACTACTGGTACGACGCAGCCTGCCGCCATCAAGACATGGACAGCCCCGAGCAAATCGGCAAAACCGCCGCCGAGCGCACCCTGCGTCGTCTGAACAGCCGCAGCATCCCGACGGGCAGCTATCCAGTTCTCTTCGATACCACCGTCGCAGGTGGCCTTATCGGACACCTCGTCGGCGCACTCAGCGGCGGCGCGCTCTACCGCCAAAGCAGCTTCCTGATCGACAGCATAGGCAGAAAAGTCCTGCCCGACTTCCTCAGCCTGCGCGAAGAACCGCACATTTCCCGTGCTTTCGGCAGTACCTATTTCGACTCCGAAGGCGTCGCCACGCAGCCGCGTTTCGTCATCCGCAACGGTATCGTCGAAGGCTATTTTCTCAGCAGTTACAGCGCAAGAAAACTTGGTATGCAGACCACAGGCAACGCCGGCGGCGCGCACAACCTTTATTTGAACCATACGCACGAAACGCAGTCCGATTTGCTAAAAGAAATGGGTACAGGATTGTTGGTTACCGAACTGATGGGGCAGGGCGTGAACACCATCACGGGCGACTACTCGCGTGGCGCGGCAGGTTTTTGGGTGGAAAACGGCATCATCAGCCACCCCGTCCAAGAAATTACCATCGCCGGCCGCTTGCAGGATATGTACCTCGGCATCGTCGGCACTGCCAACGACGCGCTGCGCCGCTCTTCCAACAAAATCGGTTCGGTGCTGATTAAGAGCATGACCGTGGCGGGGGAGTAGTTTCTAGGGCGGAAGGTCGTCTGAAAACCACAGTCTTGATAAAACAAAGCCTGAAGGCGGGATTTAATCGTGCAAAACCGTCCAAACTGTGGCATAATCCGCCCGTCTTTACAAAAAGACTTCAGGAGTTTGAACGGGTTTCCTGCTCGTCAAACTTGTCCGAACCCGAGTTTTTACGAATGACGGTTCTTTTATTTTTCGGAGTTATCCATCATGGCATTGACCGTAGAACAAAAAGCACAAATTGTTAAAGATTTCCAACGTAAAGAAGGCGATACCGGTTCTTCTGAAGTACAAGTCGCTCTGTTGACTTTCCGTATCAACGACCTGACTCCCCACTTCAAAGCCAACCCTAAAGACCACCACAGCCGTCGCGGCCTGTTGAAAATGGTCAGCCAACGTCGCCGTCTGTTGTCTTACTTGCGCCGTACTCAACCTGATACATACCGCACCCTGATCACCCGCTTGGGTCTGCGCAAATAATTGCTGCTTTACCGGACACCGCTTGCGAAAGCGGTGTTTTTTCATATGGGCTAACGATAAATCATAAAAACAATAGCGCAGGTTTATCGGGGTCGTCTGAAAATACATCTGTGCTTTAAACATTATGATTTCAGGATAAATAATGGATCAAAGTCTGACCAACCTGTTCGCCAAATATCAAAATCACTTGGCTTTCTCCTCGTGTCCCCGTATTGCTTCCGTGCATGATGTGGGTACTATGGATGAAACATTGCTAAATTTGGCAGTCATCGACCAAGCCTACGAAGATATCTTATTGCTGATTCAACATGGCGCGGATGTCAACAAAAAGGGCGAAATGGGTTTTACGCCTGTCCAAAACGCCTGTTTCAACGGCAATGTAGCGATACTCGAAATACTTTTGGCACACGGCGCAAACCCAAATATCAAAAATGAATTGGGCAATCAAGCAGAAGATTTTGTCACTGACGATCGGCATGGAAAAAAGAAAGCAAAAGAAATGATGGCATTGTTGAAATACTATAAAAATCATCAATCAAAATGAAACATACGGCTCGAAATTTCAGCCGGTGTTTGCCTGACTCGATTTGTTTTCCCTGACCTTTTTGAATGGACAACATGAATATTTACGACTTCATATTAAACGATGCGCAGGGCAATCCGGTTTCCCTGAGTGTTTACCGCGGCAAAGTGCTGCTGATCGTCAATACCGCCACGCACTGCGGATTGACGCCGCAATATACGGCATTACAGCAGCTTTATGAGCGGTACAGCGGGCAGGGTTTGGAAATATTGGATTTCCCTTGCAACCAATTTCGCGGGCAGGCGCCGGAGAGCAGTCGGGAAATTGCTTCCGTCTGTCAGACAAAATTTGGTACGGCGTTCAAAATTTTTGAAAAAATCGACGTAAACGGCGCATCCGCATCGCCGCTTTATGCTTATTTGAAAGCGCAACAGCCGCAGGACAGGGGCGGGCATATGCTGAAAGAAGCAGTGTTGCGGCTGGCGGCATTGGGCAGCAAGCATCAAGCGGGCGATATCCGCTGGAATTTCACCAAATTCCTGATTAATCGGGAAGGCGAAGTGATTGCGCGTTTTGCGCCCAGCGTGACGCCTGAAGAAATCGAAAACGATATCAAGAAGTTGCTATGAGCATGTATGTCGTTTCAGACGACCTCGTCTGAAAAAAACGTGCCGAAACCTTACGGTTTTTCACATTCCGCCGCCTTGAAAGTAGGGCGCATTATCTTTATGTTAAGGGAAGCCGGCTATTCGGTAAGCGTAAATGTCGGTTTGTGATATCCAAAAAGATTCAATAAGATAGATTGAAATTGCGGCTAAACGCGCCGACTTGCGCGGCATGAAGCGGGTTCGGAATTTAAAGGAGCAAAGATGCAGTATTTCGGTGTGGGTTTTTTAGTATTATTGTTTTTGGAAATTATGTCCATCGTTTGGGTGGCGGATTGGCTGGGCGGCGGATTCACTTTCCTGCTGATGATAGTCAGCTTTATCGGCGGCACGATGATGCTGCGCCACACGGGGCTGTCCGGCATTTTGCTGGCAGGTGCGGCCATCCGCAGCGGGGACAATATTTCCATGTATCAGATGTTGTGGCCGATACGTTATACCGTCGCCGGGATTTTGCTGCTCAGTCCGGGTTTTGTGTCCACCATTATCGCCTTGCTGCTGCTTTTGCCGATTAAGGGTCGGCCGGCGGCCCAAATGAATACGCAGTCTTTCCGTCAGCAAACCTTTACGCGCCGTACTGAAGATGACGGCGATATCATCGAAGGCGAATACACGGTGACCCGCGCCGATCCTCAAGCCAAACACCAAGAATATATCGAACACAAACGCGATTAAACGGTGGAAAATCGGCATGGCGGCAGCATTCCGACTGCCCGGTTTTGGAAAGGTCGTCTGAAAAGATTTTCAGACGACCTTTTATCTATATGAAAAAATGACTGAAAATGTCATGCAGTTTCGCCCGAAACAGACAGTCAATGCTATACTTGCCAATTTATTGTCGATGAAAACCGGCTGGAAACAGCCGTTACGGAAACGAGAAATCAAGATGAGCAGAATCCAGCAAACCTTTGCCGCGCTTGATGGCGCAAAAGCCCTGATTCCCTATATCGCCGTGGGCGATCCCAATCTCGACACCACGCTTGCGCTGATGCACAGTTTAGTTGAAAACGGCGCCGACATCCTCGAATTGGGCGTTCCCTTTTCCGACCCAATGGCGGACGGCCCGACCATCCAGCGCGCTGCCGAGCGCGCGTTGGCAAACAAAGTTTCCCTCAATGACGTATTGAATATCGTACGCCGCTTCCGCGAAACAAACGGCAACACGCCCGTCGTCCTGATGGGTTATCTGAATCCGATTCACAAAATAGGTTATCAGGCATTTGCCCAAGCGGCGGCTGAAGCCGGCGTGGACGGCGTGCTGACCGTCGATTCCCCTGTCGAAACCATCACCCCGCTGCACGACGAACTCAAATCGCGCGGCATCGACTGCATCTTTCTGATTGCCCCGACCACGACCGAAGAGCGTATCCAAACCATCGCCCGCGTTGCAGGCGGCTTTGTCTATTACGTTTCGCTCAAAGGCGTTACCGGCGCGGCAAGTTTGGATACCGAAGAAGTTTCGCGTAAAATAGAGCTTTTGCGCAAGTATATCGACATCCCGATCGGCGTCGGCTTCGGCATCAGCAACGCCGAAAGCGCGCGCAAAATCGGTGCCGTTGCCGATGCCGTCATCGTCGGCAGCCGCATCGTCAAAGAAATTGAAAATAACGCAGGCCGCGAAGCAGAAGCCGTCGGCGCGTTGGTCAAAGAATTAAAAGACGCAATCCGTTAAGGCCTTTTCCGAAAACACACGCAAAGGTCGTCTGAATCCCGAATTCCAAGGAGTCATCCATGAGTTGGTTAGACAAAATCCTACCGCCCAAAATCAAAAACCGCAGCAAAAGCGAAGGCTCGTCCAACGTTCCCGAAGGCCTGTGGCACAAATGCCCTTCCTGCTCGGCAACCATCTACTCGACCGAACTTCAGCAAAACGACCAAGTTTGCCCGAAATGTAACCATCACAACCCGCTTTCTGCGCGCGAACGCCTCAATTTGCTTTTGGACGAGGAAGGCCGCGAAGAAATCGCCGCCAATATCAAACCGACCGACCCGCTGAAATTCAAAGACAGCAAAAAATACCCCGAACGATTGGCTGCCGCGCGCAAGGCCACCGGCGAAGATGATGCGTTGGTCGTGATGAAAGGCTTTATGAACGGCCTGCCCGTCGTAATTGCCGCCTTCGAATTCCGCTTTATCGGCGGCTCTATGGGTTCCGTCGTCGGCGAACGCTTCGTCCAAGGCGTGCGCCGCACCGTAGCCGATAACTGCTCTTTCATCTGCGTTGCCGCATCGGGTGGTGCGCGGATGCAGGAAGGTGTCAACTCACTGATGCAGATGACCAAAACCAGTGCGGCATTGCATCTTCTGACTGAAAAACACCTGCCGTTCATCTCCGTCCTGACCGACCCGACCATGGGCGGCGTATCCGCCAGCTTCGCCTTCCTTGGCGATGTCGTGCTTGCCGAACCCAACGCCCTTATCGGCTTTGCCGGCCCGCGCGTTATCGAACAAACCGTCCGCGAAACCTTGCCCGAAGGCTTCCAACGCGCAGAGTTCCTGCTGGAGAAAGGCGCTATCGACCAAATCGTCGACCGCCGCAGCATGAAACAGCGCATCAGCGACCTGATTACCCTGCTGCGCCGCGAAGACAAAGTCAACGCCGCTTAAACCGGGAAGGTTTGAGCTAAACAAAGGTCGTCTGAAAACTGATTTTTCGGTTTTCAGACGACCTTTTTGTAAAGTGTTCCCGTTCAGCGGCTGAACGCTGGATACACGGCAGCAAGTAACAGATATAGTGGATTAACTTTAAACCAGTACGGCTTTGCCTCGCCTTGTCCTGATTTAAATTTAATCCACTATATAAAGGATTGGGGCAGGGTAACGCAACCAGTTTATTGAAAAGAGTGCGGGATGGCGATGAAGATTAAAGCGGTTGATTCGTTGTTTTTTTGCCATCATCCACACTAAAAAAGGTCGTCTGAAAACATACTTTCAGACGACCTTTTCAAGTTTGGCTTCCGTATCTGTCAAACAATTTGATCGGATGCAGCAGCGTCAATCAGTAACGGCCCGGAACGGTTCCCATACGCTGTTTCAGCGAGGTTTGCGGCTCATTGAACAGAGATGCGTAGAAGGTCGCGTTGGTCATGACTTTTTTGACGTAGTCGCGCGTTTCGGTGAAGGGGATGGTTTCGGCGTAAATCGCGCCTTCTAGAGGCATAGAAGCCTGCCAGTTGCGGGCGCGGCCGGGGCCGGCGTTGTAGCCTGCGGTTGCCATCACTTCGTTGTTTTGCAGGCGGCGTTTGGCATCTGCCATGTACCATGTACCCATGCGGATGTTGCCGTCCATGGTGTAGAGTTCGCTGCTGCTCATGCCGATTTTGCCGGCGATTTCGCGGGCGGTGGCGGGCATAACCTGCATCAGGCCTTGCGCGCCGACGCTGGATTGCGCGCCCATGACGAAGCGGCTTTCTTGACGGATCAGACCGTAAACCCAAGCGGGATCGATGCCTGCTTGCGAGGCGTAGCGGACGGTGGTCTCTTTAAACGGAGAGAGGTAGCGCAGGTTGTAGTTGAGTTTGCGCTCGGTCCGGTCGGCGCTGTTGATCGCCATGTCGTAAAACTGGTTTTCAAAGGCGACTTGCGCGGCAGTCAGGAGGTTGTCCTCGTTGAAGTCGCGGGTGGCGAAACGCCATTCTGCCTGCGCCTGACGGCGCATTTTGGCATCGTTGCTGCTTTGGCTGTTTTTAAACAGAACCAGCGCGCGTTTGATGGCGCCGTCGTCTGCCATGCGGCGGACGTCTTTTTTATCGGCGTCGGAAACGTTGTTTTTGGTATTGATGCGGCGGCCGAGTTCTTCACCTGCTAAGACGGCGTAGAAATTGCGTCCGCTTGCGGCAGCTTTTTCGTACATTTCTTTAGCACGGCTTTGGTTGCCTTGTGCGGCGTAGCTGCGGCCCAGCCAGTATTGCCAAGTCGGGTCTTTTTGCAGGTTGTCGGGCATTTGTTGGATGATGCCGGACAATTCGTTCCAGCGTTGCAGACGCAGGGCGGCGCGGGCGTACCATTCAAACTGCTCGTCGGTCAATTGTTTGCGGTCGGAAACGCGGTTGTAGTAGCTCAACGCGGTCTGCATGTTTTGATTTTGCGCTTGGTAGAGTCCCAATACGCCCCATGCGAAGCTGCTTTGCTCGCGGCTTAAGCCGGATTCCATGCCGGACAGCGTGGAGGCTGCGGAGGAGGATTTGCGCGCGTCTTTGCCGATGACGTTCAAAAGGCTGTATTCGCGCGCACCTTGTGAGCCGCCCTCAAACGGGCTGCCCAATGCGGCTGCCAAACTGCGTGCGTCGCTGGTTTGGCTGTTGCTCAACAATCCGCGTACGCGGCGCCATGCGTCGTTGTTGTTCAGACGACCTGCCGATGCTGCGCTTTCGACCAAGCGGGTACAGCCTGCAGACAGCTTGTTGGTAACGCGCACAAGCTCTGCCGCCATGTTGTAGCTGCCGTTGCTCAGTTCGGCATAACATTGCACTTCCTGCACCCGGCCTGCCGCATTCAGCTTTTTGTTTTCTTGGCGGAACACGTCCCATTGTCCGCGCGCGCCGAGGCTTTTTAGCCATTCGTTGCGGACGGTTTCAGCCATCGCGCTGTCGCCCGCCTGCGCCAAGAATTGTTGCACCCACATATCGTCGCCGCGTTTGGCAGCGTCCAGCGCGCCTTGATATTGGCCGTAATCGGACAATACTTTGGATTCGCCTTCCGCGCGGCGGGCGAGGATGGAGGCGGGTTCGGTCAGGGAAGAGGCAGGCTCTTTGGATGAGGTGTCGTTTTCAGAGACGCACGCCGACAAGACGGCTGCGGCAATCAGGCTGAGTGAGAGGGAAAATATGCGTTGTGCGTTCATTACTTGCCGTATCTTTATTAGAATCAATTAGAACCGTATTCTAAACGATTTGGCGGCATTATCCGAATCTGAAACCGATATTTACATTAACCGCGTAATCAGGGACAACAAAAAGGTCGTCTGAAAAGCGGGATGGCTGTTTCAGACGGCCTTTGAGGCATGGGCAAAGTTTACATGCAGCCTTCGTTTTGCAGCAGGGTAAACAGGGGAACGCCGTTTTCGCGGATTTTGCTGCCGCCGATTAAGTCCGTAAATTCCAAAATCGCCGCCGCTTCAACGACTTCGCCGCCGAGTTTGCGGATTAATTCCACGCCTGCCAGCATGGTGCCGCCGGTTGCGACTAGGTCATCGACCAGTAGCACACGCGCACCGGGTTTGACCGCATCTTTGTGGATTTCGACCGTTGCTTCGCCGTATTCCAGCGCGTAGCTTTGCGAGATGGTATCAAAAGGCAGCTTGCCCTTTTTGCGGATGGGGACAAAGCCGACGTTCAACTGATACGCCAACGCCGCGCCGATGATGAAGCCGCGTGCGTCCAAGCCTGCCACGACATCGATTTTCTGACCCATATAGCGATAGACCAGCAAATCTACCAAGAGACGGAAATATTCCGCGCTTTGAAGCACTGGTGTAATGTCGTGAAATAAAATGCCTTTTTGCGGCCAGTTTTCGATTTTGCGGATTTTGTCCGCCAATGCGGCGACGCCCATCGCCTCAGGATGAACCAACATTTTGCGTGTTCCCAAATGAAAAGTTTTTAACACGATATTGTAGCCGTCAGACCGTCGGTTGCCAAATCCAGCAGGGCGGTTTAACCATTCCCCGAAGCATTCATGACATGGCGTGCGACACGGTAATGCGGCTCAATCATCTTTAAGATTAATAAAGGTCGTCTGAAACGCCGGAAGATGGGTTTCAGACGACCTTTTGACTGTTTGATAACGTGAATATGGATTTATTGGTGCGCAGCGAGGAATTGTTCCAATTCTTCTTTGAAAGGTATCCCGTTTTGCGCGCCGTCTTGGGTAATGGAAAGCGCAGCGGCGGCACATGCCTTGCGGACAGCGGTTTCGATGCCTTGATTCCAGAAGACGGATAACGCGCCGTTGAATGCGTCGCTGGCGCCTGTGGTGTCGGCGGCGTCCACTTTAAAGCTGGAAACATAACGCAAACTGTCTTTGCCGTCTTTATAAACTGCGCCTTTGTCGCCCATGGTCATCAGGACGGGGCAGGGGGCTTTTAGAATCAGCTCTTCGGGATTTAAATCTTGCGACAGACCGAGGCAGTCGGCAAGTTCGTAGCGGTTGGGGGTCAGAAGGGTGACCAATTCCCATAATTCCGAAGGTAGGAATTGGGCGGGCGCTGGGTTGAGGATAAAGGGTTTACCGTATTTCTTCGCCAATTTTGCGGCGGCGATGACGCAGTCCATCGGGATTTCGAGCTGGCTTAAAACCACATCGGCGGAGGCGATTTGCTGCTCGGCGTTTTCGACGTCGGCAACCGTCAGTCCCATATTGGCTCCGGCGATAACGATGATGGAGTTTTCATCGTCGGCAACGGTAATGTTTGCCATGCCGCTGGGCAAGCCGGGCAGGGTTTGGATGTGTTCGGTAAAGACACCTTCGCGGGAGAGGTTGGTGGTCATTTCATAGCCGAAATCGTCATCGCCGACCGCGCCGATCATACAGACGTCCGCACCCAAACGCGCCGCTGCAATCGCTTGGTTTGCGCCCTTGCCGCCCATGAAGCGGTGAAACGAGCTTCCCAGTAATGTTTCACCCGCTCTGGGAAATTTTGAAGCGCGGGTGACTAAATCCATATTAATACTGCCGATAACGACAATTTTAGCTTGGAGCATCCTTGATATCCCTTTTATGAAATGCAATAGACCGTTTGAAACGGTCTTATTTTGTCTGCTGTCCCCAAATATCAATCATAGTTTGAAATAATGGACAAGATAGTCTGAAATTGTACCTGCTAATATTATAAATGCAAAATTAATTGTCAATTTCATATTACTTTGGATTAATTTTGTTGCGATAAAATCAACATATCATAGAGTTTAAGGCGGGAATGGCGATACAGGGGGATAAATTGTTTTTATTTTAATAATCTGTGTTGCAACGCGGGCAGTCTGGTGCGCACGCTTTGCAGCCTTGTGCCGTCCAAGTCGGCAATGACGATGCCTTCGCCTTCGGGCAATACGTCCAAGATTTCGCCCCACGGGTCGATAATCATGCTATGACCGAACGTCCGTCTGCCGCTTTCGTGTTCGCCGCCTTGCGCCGAAGCGATGACGTAGCATTGGTTTTCCACCGCGCGGGCGCGCAGCAGCAGCTCCCAATGCGCTTTGCCCGTCGTGTAAGTGAAGGCGGCGGGCAGCAGTAAAACGTCAAACGGCTGCTGGGCGCGGAAAAATTCCGGAAAACGCAAGTCATAGCACACGCCTGCAGCAAGCGGTATACCGTCGGCAGTCAATTTCGGCACATCACCGCCCGCGCTGATGGTGTCCGCTTCGGCATAGCGTTCGCCCAAGCCTGAGAAACCGAAGAGGTGCATTTTGTGGTACAGCCCGATTTGCGTGCCGTCGCGGTCGTACACCAACATCGTGTTCATCACTTTGCCCGCGTCGGGGCTTTGCAGCGGAATCGTGCCGCCAAACAGCATCACGCCGCATTCCGCCGCCGTCTCGCTCAAGGTCGTCTGAAAACGAGCGCAGTGAGTTTCGTCAAAACGACCGTTGACTAAAGGTTCGGCAAAAGCGAGTTTGTCGGTATCCTTGCGCCCCATTAGCGGCCAATATTCGGGCAGCAGCACCCAATCCGCACCTTGCTCGGCAGCTTGGCGCACAAGGCGTTTCATGGTTTCGATGTTGGCATCGGGGTCGGTGGACGAAATCATTTGCACGGCGGCGGCGCGGATGTTTTGCATGGCGGTTTTCCTGTTAGGTCGTCTGAAAAGGGTAAGGGATGGTTGGTTTTATAACGAAATCGTTCCAAAAAAACAATCAATAAGGAAAATGGCATTTCAGACGACCTTTTATTTTTCTCTGAACTGTTTTTCATGATGATTCAAACGGCAGATTTAGTATTACTTTTTATGTAAATATTATTTTTCATTTTTTATTGATTTTAAAAAAGAATTTTATTGAGTGCATCTTAATCGATAAAATGTGAATGTTTTCAAAACTTAACGTCTGTATGTAAGTTGTTGATTTATGGTTTGGTTATTTTATAAATGGGCTGATTTCTTGAAAATTTGTATTACTACGGTTTGCTAAGTAAGAAGTTATCAGATAAGGTGTACTACAAGCGGTTACATCCGTGAGTATGAAATTAATCAACAAGATAGTTGATTAAGTAATTAAAACTGTTAAATCCCACAAAAAACGGACAGGTTATCCTCAACCGTTTGCACATCAAACCGTTTGCACACCAAACAGAAAGGAAAAAACCATGCTTCATTATGCAGTTGTTTTCTTTGTCATCGCCATTATTGCAGCCGTACTGGGCTTTGGTGGTATTGCAGGCAGCGCGGCAGGTATCGCTAAAATCCTGTTTGTCGGTTTCCTGATTTTGTCAGTGTTGTCCTTGATTTTTGGCAAGAAGAAATAAAACTGACAAACAGATTAGGTTGCAAACACGCTACCTTCTGAATGAACGTTTTTTAAAACAAAGGTCGTCTGAAATTTTCAGACGACCTTTCTTCATATCAAGCCTTAATCTTCATACGCTTCCATCGGCGGGCAGGAGCAGACCAGATTCCGGTCGCCGTACACGTCGTCCACGCGGTTGACGCTCGGCCAGAATTTGTTTTCACGCACGAAGGGCAGCGGGAAGACGGCTTCTTCGCGGGAGTACGGATGCGCCCATTCGCCGGTTACGTCGGCGGCGGTGTGCGGGGCGTTGACCAGCGGGTTGTCGTCTTTCGGCCATTCGCCGCTCTCGACTTTCAACACTTCCTGCTTGATTTGCTTCAGGGCTGCGATGAAGCGGTCGAGTTCGGCTTTGCTCTCGCTTTCGGTCGGTTCGATCATCAGCGTGCCGGCAACGGGAAAGGAGACGGTCGGGGCGTGGAAGCCGTAGTCCATCAGTCGTTTGGCGATGTCGGTTTCGGTGATGCCGCTTTCGGCTTTGAGCGGGCGCAAATCGACGATGCATTCGTGCGCGACGCGGCCGTTTTTGCCTGTGTAAAGGACGGGATAGTCTTCGCTCAGGCGTTTGGCGACGTAGTTGGCGTTGAGCAATGCCCAGCGCGTTGCCTGCTCCATGCCTTGTTTGCCCATCATGGTCAGGTACATCCAGGTAATCGGCAGGATGGACGCGGAACCGAAGGCGGCGGAAGAAACGGCGGTTTGTTTGGCACTTGCGCTGTGGGTGTCGGTCAAGGCGTGTCCCGGTGCAAACGGGGCGAGGTGGGCTTTCAGTCCGATGGGACCCATGCCCGGGCCGCCGCCGCCGTGGGGGATACAGAAGGTTTTGTGCAGGTTCATGTGCAACACGTCCGCGCCGACTTCGGCGGGCTGCATGATGCCGATTTGGGCGTTGAGGTTGGCGCCGTCCATGTAAACCTGTCCGCCGTTGTCGTGGACGATGCGGCAGATGTCGCGAATGCCTTCTTCGTACACGCCGTGGGTGGACGGATAGGTAATCATGATGGCGGACAAAGCGTCGCTGTGTTGCTCGGCTTTGGCTTTCAAATCGTCGATGTTGACGTTGCCGTGTTCGTCGGTATCGACGACGACGACTTTCAAACCGAGCATGGCGGCGGTGGCGGGGTTGGTGCCGTGGGCGGATTTGGGAATCAGGCAGATGTTGCGGTGCGCTTCGCCTTGGGCTTCCTGATAGCGGCGGATGGCGAGCATACCGCTGTATTCGCCCTGCGCGCCGGAGTTGGGCTGGAAGGAAATCGCGTCAAAGCCGGTGATGGCTTTCAGGCTGTTTTCCATGTCGGTCAAGAGTTCGCGGTAGCCTGCGGTTTGGGTTTCGGGGGCGTAGGGGTGGATGTCGGAGAATTCTACCCAGGTAATCGGCAGCATTTCGGCGGTGGCGTTGAGCTTCATGGTGCAGCTTCCCAGTGAAATCATGCTGCGGTTCATCGCCAAATCGCGGTCTTCGAGTTTCTTCAGGTAGCGCAGCATTTCGTGTTCGGTGTGGTAACGGTTGAACACGGGATGTTGCAAGATATTGTCTTGGCGCAGGAATTCGGTTTTCAGACGACCTTTGACGTCGTCTGAAAGCGTGAAGGTGTTGTTGCCGGTAAAGGCGTAGTACAACACGGCAAGGTCTTCGCGCACCGATGTTTCGTGGAAGGCGGCGGCGATTTGGGTGTCGCTGACTCGGCGCAGGTTGTAGCCCAGTTCCAAAGCGGTTTGAAACACTTTGTCTGCTTTTTCTTTGCTGCCGAAATCAACGGTAACGGTATCGAAGAAGACTTCGTGAACCACTTTCAGGCCGTCTGAAACCAGCGCGTCGGCAAAAACGGAAGCCAGCGCGTGAATGCGGTTGGCGATGCGTTTCACGCCTTCGGGGCCGTGATAAACGGCGTACATGCCCGCCAAGTTCGCCAGCAATGCCTGCGCGGTACAAATATTGGATGTCGCTTTTTCGCGGCGGATGTGTTGTTCGCGGGTGGACAACGCCATGCGCAGCGCGGGTTTGCCTGATGCGTCTTTGGATACGCCGATGATGCGGCCCGGTGCGGAGCGTTTGAACTCGTCTTTAAACGCAAAATAAGCGGCGTGCGGCCCGCCGAAACCCATCGGTACGCCGAAGCGTTGAGTGTTGCCCAACGCAATATCTGCGCCCAACTCGGCAGGCGATTTCAGTAAGACCAAGCTCATGATGTCGGCAGCAACGGCAACAATCGTGCCTTTGGTTTTCAGACGACCTATAACATCCTGCAAGTCTTGCACGTCGCCGTCTTTGCCAACGTATTGGAACAGCGCGCCGAAGTATTCGCCGTCATCTGCTTGGGCAAAATCGCCGACCACCAGCTCGAAGCCGAAATATTTGGCGCGGGTTTTCATCACGTCCAAAGTCTGCGGATAGACGCGCTCGTCCACGAAGAAACGCTCGGATTTTACCTTGCCCACGCGGTGCGCCATCGCCATCGCTTCGGCGGCGGCGGTCGCTTCGTCCAGCAAAGACGCGCCCGCCACAGGGAAACCGGTCAAATCGATACACACCTGCTGGAAGTTCAGCAACGCCTCCAAACGCCCCTGTGCAATTTCCGCCTGATACGGCGTGTAGGCGGTGTACCAGCCCGGATTTTCCAACACGTTGCGCAAAATCACGTTCGGCACGCGGGTCGGGTAATAGCCCAAGCCGATATAGGATTTGTTGATCACGTTTTTCGCCGCAATGGCTTTCAGCTTCGCCAAAGCGTCCGCCTCGGTCAGGGCTTCGGGCAGGTCGAGTTCGGACGGCATACGGATGCTTTGCGGCACGGTGTTGCCGACAAAATCGTCCATGCTCTTCTCGCCGAGCGCTTCCAAAAGCGCAGCCTCGTCACCGAAACTCAAATGACGCGCGGCAAATTCGTTGGGGTTGAACAGTTCGGATAGTTTCATTTCTACTCCTTCGGTGTTGTAGGAATCTGCCGCGAAGGCAGGTGTTTTGTGTTTCAGACGACCTTACAGCTATGGGCGGATAATCGGACTTTGGTTTGCGTACTATGTCTACGACGTAGCAAGGGAACGGCGGGCAGGGTGTTATTTCCAGTCCTGTACCCGCTTCAAGTCGTTCTGCGCCAAGGTGTCGGCGTGTTCGTTGCGGCTTTTGTATTCCCTGTTTTGTAAGATGCTGTTGGCGACGTAGTTTAAATGTATTTTGGCTGCTTCAGCGGCATCGGCAGGGCGGCGTTCGAGTATGGCTTCGTAGATGGCGCGGTGTTGGGCGATCAGCTTGGGGCGCGGGTCTTCGGTTTGGTTGAAGTAGATGATGCTGCTGCGCGTCTGGCGGTAGAGCATTTTGAGCAGGCCGCCGGAGAGGTGACTGAAGAGGATGTTGTGTGCGGCGTCGGCGATGGTTTGGTGAAAACTCACGTCGGCTTCGGTTTGGTGTTCCAGATGGCCGCTTTCGCAGGCAGATTCAAATTTTTGCCGCCAAAAATCAATCCGTTTCAAATCGGCATCGGTGCGCCGTTCGGCAGCCAGCGATGCCATGCAGCCTTCGATGTGGCAGCTGAAATCGAAGACGTCGGTTTCCCAGTTGGTATGTTTGCCGAGCAATTCTTGCCAGCTTTGGAGGAAATCCTGCTGCGGTTTGACGGAAACGTAATAGCCGTCGCCCTGACGCGCTTCCAAAACCTGCCGCGCAATCAAGATGTTCAGCGCGACCCTGACCGACGGGCGCGATACGCCGAATTCTTCCGCCAACGTGCGTTCAGGCGGGATTTTGCCGCCTTCTTCGTAAATGCCCGCCGCGATGCGTTCCTCCAATATCGACAATATTTGGTCGCTGATTTTTTGTGGCCGAACCAGTTTTGTCATTGTAATTCCCTCTTTTCCCTCATATTTTCTCTATGAAGAAGACTCAAATCCGATAATGTGATGCGGCAGGTCGTCTGAAATGGCAACCTGCGTCAAAATTGGCATGACCAATGTCGCCGTATTCTAATTACCGCCCCGTATCCCGTCAATATGGACGGTTCTACCCGTATGTGTTTTAAAACTACATCAGGCTACATTTTTACAATTCATATAATATTTTGTTTTATTTAAAATTAAACAACAAATTTGCGCCGATGCAGCCGGGTCGTCTGAAAAAATAATTGACCGCCATATTAAAGTTTTGTAAAGTGTCCTCCGTTCTCAAAATTGGTTTTACCAATTTAAGAAAATATATTAGAAAAATATTCGGAGATTTTTCCCTATGGAAACTTGGATTCAAAACTATACCGCAGTGGGCGGCAGCCTGTATTTGACGGCAGCCGTCGCCCTCCTGCCCATTATCTTTTTCTTTGTCGCACTGACCGTCCTGAAGCTCAAGGGTTATCAGGCGGGGCTTTATACGCTGCTGATTGCGCTTGGCGTTGCCATATTAGGCTTCGGAATGCCTGCGGGCATGGCGGTTTCTTCCGCGCTGTACGGCTTTGCTTACGGTTTGTGGCCGATTGCATGGATTATCGTTACTGCCGTGTTCCTGTATAAAATTACCGTGAAAACAGGGCAGTTCGACATCATCCGCGCTTCCGTGATTTCGATTACCGAAGACCAACGCCTGCAAATGCTGCTGGTCGGCTTCTCTTTCGGCGCATTCCTCGAAGGCGCGGCAGGCTTCGGCGCGCCGGTGGCGATTACCGCCTCTTTGTTGGTGGGCCTGGGCTTTAATCCGCTCTATGCCGCCGGTTTGTGTTTGATTGCCAATACTGCGCCCGTGGCTTTCGGCGCGATGGGCATTCCAATCCTGGTTGCTGGTCAAGTGTCCAACCTCGACCCTTACCATATCGGTCAGGTCGCCGGCCGCCAACTGCCGATCCTGTCGATTATCGTTCCTTTCTGGTTGGTCGCCATGATGGACGGTATGCGCGGCATACGCCAAACTTGGCCTGCCGTATTGGTGGCGGGCGTATCTTTCGCCACTACCCAGTTCATTACCGCCAACTTCATCGGCCCGGAATTGCCAGACGTAACCTCCGCATTGGTCAGCCTGGTTTGTCTGTCTGCCTTCCTGAAAAAATGGCAGCCTAAAGAAATCTTCACCTTCAACGGCATGAAAAAACCGGCCGAGCGCAAAGCGGGCGAATACACTGCCGGACAAATCATCAAAGCCTGGTCTCCTTTCGCCATCCTGACCGTTTTCGTCAGCGTGTGGACGATTAAAGGCGTGAAAGAGGCTTTGGGTGTTGCCACCATCAAATTCGACTGGCCGATGCTGCACAACTTGGTACAAAAAGCCGCGCCCATCGTCAGCGAACCGACACCATACGCCGCCGTGTTCAAAATCGACCTCCTCGGCGCAGTCGGTACGGCAATCTTGTTTGCTTCCATCGTTTCCGCCGCTTTGCTGAAAATGAAACCTTCCGAAGCCGTCGGCACTTTCTTTGAAACGCTTAAAGAACTGCGCCTGTCCATCCTGTCTATCGGTTTGGTACTCGGCTTCGCATTCGTGGCAAACTATTCAGGGCTGTCATCTACATTGGCACTCGTCCTCGCCGCTACCGGCGCCGTGTTCCCGTTCTTCTCGCCGTTCCTCGGCTGGTTGGGCGTATTCCTGACCGGTTCGGACACCTCCGCTAACGCGCTCTTTGGCTCGCTGCAAGCCAGCACCGCGCATCAAATCGGCGTCGTGCCCGAGTTGACCGTTGCTGCCAACACCACCGGCGGCGTGACCGGCAAAATGATTTCGCCGCAATCCATCGCCATCGCCTGCGCGGCAGTCGGTCTGGAAGGCAAAGAATCCAACCTGTTCCGCTTCACCGTGAAACACAGCTTGATTTTCTGTACCTTCGTCGGCCTGCTGACCCTGCTGCAAGCTTATGTCTTGCCGTGGACGCTGATTTTCTTCAACAAATAAGCCAACCGGCTTGAAATAAAAGGTCGTCTGAAATCCAATTTGGGTTTCAGACGACCTTTTTGTCGTTGTGGGCGTGATCAGGTTCGCCGTCATTTCCGTTTCGTTTAAACAAAAGGAGAGGGGGGAAACCGAAGATGGTTTAAGTTGGGTTGGGTTTCAAACAAGAACGACGGCGGATAAAAAGGTCGTCTGAAAACGGCAAGGGCTTGCCTCGTTTTCAGACAACCTTTTGTCTGTGTGGCAAAACAATAGAACACTCAGCTTTCGGATGTTTCCTGTTTCAAATCGACCAATCGCGTTCCCGCCAAGAAATCGTATAAAAACTGCCGATCCGGATTCAGCAGGGCAAAGCCCCACGGCAGGATGAGCCAAATCAGAGAGGCGCCGAATGCGGGTATGGGCGGGATGGCGAGCAGGTGGCGCAGGCCGGCGTAGGCGAGCAGGGGGATGAAGACGACGAAGATACACGACCAAATAAAGCGGATGCGCAGTTGCGACAATGGCGGCAGCGTGCCGTTGCGGCCGTGCAGACCGATTTTCCAAGTCTGCATGGCGAGGGTGCGGCCGGTTTTCGTCCAGTTGGTTTTGAAATAGAGCCACCAGCTTCCTACGAAGATAATGCAGGTAACCAAGCTGGAAAGGAGCTGGGAAACGGGGTTGAGGAAAATCGCGGCGATGCCGGCAAGGAGGGCGGCGATGGCGGTCACGGCGCCAGTCAGCAGCAATTCGTACGTCAGGGCGGCAAGGCGGCGTTTGACGGGGGCGGGGGGAAGGGCGGTCATGGCGGTCTGCTCGGTAAAAAGGTCGTCTGAAAAACGGAATGCTTGGTTCGGGCAAAACCGCCGCATCCGTTTTCAGACGACCTTTGTGTGGGAGGAATCAGCGGTGGGGACGTTTTTGTCCGCGCGCCTGCTGGGCTGCCATTTGGTTCATTTCCTGACGGGTCGGGCGTTTTTTGAACATGGCGTGCGCTTCGTCGGCTGAACATTTTTGCGACAGGCAGACCAACGTTATCGCGTCTTTTTGGTGCTGGCCGCCGCTGTGGTACATACGGCGCAGGTTGGCTTCGTTGATGCGGCCTTTTTCGGGGTCGATGTCGAATTTTTTCAGACGTTCGAGAAACTGGCGCTGCTGGCGGCGCGAAGTCCAGACAAAGCCGCCGCCGGCTGCGGCGACGATGATGACGGCGAGCAGGATGGCGAGCGGCCACGAATCGACGATTAAGACGATGAGCAGGCTTAAAACGGCGGTGGTTAGCACAAGCAGGCCGCCGATACGGAGTTTGGTTTGGTTGTCCATGAAGTTGCAGTTCCTTATTAAGGGTGGGAGGTCGTCTGAAAAAAGGTTTGCAGCAGATAGGCAGGGTTTCAGACGACCTCAAATATCATAACTTTATGTTTAACGGTATTTTACAGTATTTTTGCCGTTTGGGCGCGTACAGAAGCGATGCGGCATACAAACTTCCACGCTTTTTGAACAGGCGCGCCCTTGCTGCGAAAAGCGCCTACCCATGCCCGATGAAATCAGACTGCCAGCCCCGTCACCAACTGCTTGAACTCCGTCCACGCGTCGCCGTCTTCCGCGCCTTTGATGATGCGGTCGATTTTGGCGCAGGTTTTGAGCGCTTCGATCAGGCGGACGGTGGGAATGCGTTTGACGGCAATCGGCGCGAGGGTTTGTTTGTCGCCCCACAGGCGCAGGCTGTTGCGGACGGATTGTACGCTTTGTCCTTGTTTGAGCGCGGCGGTCAGGCGGATGAGGGTGCGGATGTCTTCGGCAACCGCCCACAGCAGCAAGACGGGTTCTTCGCCTTCTTCTTCGAGTCTGTCCAAAAGGCGGGCGACGCGCAGGGCATCACCTTTCATCCATGCGCCGGAAAGCTGGAACACGTCGAAACGGGCGACGTTGGCGACGGCGGCTTCGGCATCGGCGATGTTGACGGTATGGTTTTGCGGGTGCAGCAGGGCGAGTTTGTCGATTTCTTGGCGGGCGGCGAGCAGGTTGCCTTCGACGCGTTCGGCAAACAGGGCGAGCGCGTCGGGTTCGATGTCGAGTCCGACCTTTTTCAGACGACCCTTTATCCACTGCGGCAGAGCTTGCGCGCTAATGGCTTTGGCTTCGAGTACCGTGCCTTTGGCGGCGAGCGCGGTGAACCATTTTGCCTGCGTTTGGGCTTTTTCGAGCTTGGGCAGCAGAATCAGGGAAACGGTGTCTTCGGGCAGGCGTTCGGCGAAGGTTTGCAGCGCATCGCCGCCGTTTTTGCCGGGCTTGCCGTTCGGAATGTGGATTTCCAAAAGTTTCAAATCGGCGAAAAGCCCTGCGCTGCCTGCGCTTTGCAGCAGTTCGTCCCAGTCGGCGCCGTTGTCCGCCGTAAAGACTTCGCGGTTGAGGTAGCCTTGTTTTTTGGCGGCGGCGCGCAGGGTGTCAAGGGCTTCGATGCGCAACAGGTCTTCTTCGCCGTGAATGATGTACAGCGGCGAAAGCGGCATATCCGCGCTGACCTGTTCGATATTCATGACTGCCATCAATACGCTTTCAGGAACGTGAGGCGGCGGACGATTTGGTCGGCGGCGTCGGCGCGCATTTCCGCCCAGATGGTTTCGCTTTCTTCCTGTTTGCCCAACACTTCGCTGTCGTTGTAGTCCATCGTGCGGTTGACGAGGATGGTCATCGGTTCGCCCACAGGCTCGCCGTTGCGCATGGCTTGGGCTTCGACGCGCAGGGTCAGCAGGTATTCGTTGACCAACGCGGCGCGGGTGATGGTGTAGATGTCCTGACGGGTTTCAATGTTCTTGATGTGCAAAGTCATTTGCGCTTCGGCGGCGGAAACGGGTTTGCCGTCGACGCGGCGCAGGGCGTTTTCCAAAGCCTTTTGCATGATGGAGGCGTTTTGGATGTGCCAAGCGGGATACGGCAGCATGCGTGCGGTGCCACCCATGCCTTTGAGGTGGAAGCCGCAGGCGGACAGAAGCAGCACGGCGGCGGTCATCAGGATTTTGTTCATTTCATTCTTTCTGTTGCGCGGGTATCGGGGAATTATAGCGGATAGTCGGGCGGTCGGGAAACGCGGCGGCAGAAGCGGATTTCAGACGACCCCTTGCCGTTTGTCGTTTACCGGCACGATGGGTACAATCCAAACGTCAGACAACAGGAGAAACATCATGCACCCCATCCGCGAACCCATCCGCAGCGGCCTGCTGCAAGTATCGGACATCCACCAAATCTACTGGGAAGAATCCGGCAATCCCGACGGGCTGCCCGTCATTTTCCTGCACGGCGGACCCGGCGCGGGCGCATCGCCTGCCTGCCGCGGCTTTTTCAATCCCGACGTGTTCCGCATCGTCATCATCGACCAGCGCGGCTGCGGCCGTTCGCTGCCTTACGCCTGCACCGATGACAACACGACTTGGGACTTGGTTGCCGACATCGAAAAAGTCCGCGAAATGCTGGGCATCGAAAAATGGCTGGTGTTCGGCGGCTCATGGGGCAGCACCTTGTCGCTGGCGTATGCCGAAACCCATCCCGAACGCGTTGCCGGACTCGTATTGCGCGGGATATTCCTGTGCCGCCCGTCCGAAATGGCGTGGCTCGACGAAGCGGGCGGCGTCAGCCAGATTTATCCCGCACAATGGCAGAAATTCCTCGCGCCCGTCGCCGAAGAAAAACGCGGCAGCCTGATTGCGGCGTATCACGAAATGCTGTTCGGCGAAGACGAAGCAGGTCGTCTGAAAGCCGCCAAAGCCTGGGCAGACTGGGAAAGCTACCTGATTCGCTTTGAGCCGCAAGACGTCGATGAAGATGCCTACCAATCGCTCGCCATCGCCCGTTTGGAAAACCATTATTTCGTCAACGAAGGCTGGCTGAAGGGCGACAAAGCGATTTTGGCGAACACGGACAAAATCCGCCATATCCCGACCATCATCGTGCAAGGACGCTATGATTTATGCACCCCCATGCAAAGCGCGTGGGAACTATCGCAGGCGCTCCCCGACGCCGAGTTGCGCGTGATTCAGGCGGGACACTCGTCGTTTGATCCGCCCTTGGCGGCAGCGTTGGTGCAAGCGGTGGAAGATATGAGGGAACGCGCGGTGTGGTAACACATAATTTGAAAGGACAAATTGATGAAAAAACTGATTTTAATCGCATTGGGCTTGGTAAGTTTTAATGTTTATGCCGATCCTACCTATGATGCAACCAGAGGGGCGTTGCAAAACAATTCGGCATTGTGTGGTTATGGCTATAACCCGAACTGTTCTTCAGGCAGCCGCAGCGCACCACTCACGAAAAAAATTATCTACCACGATGTGAAAGTGCCTTCCAAATTTGGGGCTTTGGCGTTCAGTGAAAAATCAGGTCACATCGGTGGGGCGTTAAATCAAAACTCAAAAGCCGAGGCACAAAGTGCAGCCATTAAGCAATGTGAGAAGGGGAGTAGAAATGCCCCATGTAAAGCGATCAGTTGGGTCAGAAACGGCTGTATTGCCGCTGCTTCAGGCAAATTGAAAAACCAAACTAGAGTAATTGGAGGTGCGGCAGAACCCGGACTTGCAGAACAGGCTGCTATTACAAACTGCAAAAATGCAGGAATGACTGAATGTAAAGTTGTAATGCCCGAAGGCTGCTCCCTGCCTCAATTGCAATAATCAAACTCTATTTAAAAGGTCGTCTGAAAACTATTTTCAGACGACCTCTTCTAAACCAAGTTAAAGATGAGCTGGGAAAAAGGATAAATTTATGAAAAGACTGTTTTTAATCGCATTGGGCTTGGTAAGTCTTAATGCAAATGCCGACCCTACCTATGATGCAACCAGAGGGGCG
>JUNU01000035.1 GCA_001067655.1 Neisseria lactamica | reverse complement strand
AGTACGGCAAGGCGAGGCAACGCCGTACTGGTTTAAAGTTAATCCACTATATTTAACGCAATAATCGCCGCAGCCTCGCCCACGATATCCCATGCAGCGTTTCGCAATGATAGACGACAGCGGAAATTTTTACCTTGTTTGAAATAAGTTGATTCGTTATAACTGGCTGCATAGTATAATCAAAACCTTTGCTATATACCGAAATAAAGATGAAACCGATTTTTTACCGACTGATTTTGGCTTTCGGACTGGGAAGCGTCGCCCTCTCCGCACAAGCCAGCTATATCTGCAAAGTGGACGGCAACACGGTCTTTACCGAGAAAAAAATCGGTAACGATTGTACCGAATCCCATACGGACGGCACTGCAAACGTCAGCCCTGAAGAGGCAGACAGAGCCGTACCTGAGCGCGTCAACCTGAAAGAAGCCCTCGGCGAAGCCGCGCCCGAGCCGGGCGACATCAAAGTCTTGCCGCGCACGACGGGCGGCAGCGTAACCAATACGGCAGAAGCCGCCAATCCCCGTTTGGACATCAAATTGCGCAACGGCAAACTTGGCGAAGCGACTTCCGTCGGTGACCTGAAAGCGGCAAAAGCCCGCGCCGCCGAGTTGAACCGCAAAGCTAAAATCCTGCCCGCACCCATCTTGCCGGCATCCAAACCCAAGCCGCAGCTGACCCGCAAGCAAATCTTGGAAAACGAAGTCCGCAACGAGCAAGTTGCTTTGGTCAGAGCGCAGGCGCAACTGAATGTTGCCAAGAAAAAAGGCGATCAGGCAAAAATCAGCCGTCTGACCCAAGCCGTCAACGACCGTCAAGCCAATATCCGCGCCATTGAAGGCGAAATGAAACGCTAAACGGAAAATGGTTCGGAAAGTCTTTAATCCAAGCTTTCCGAACCATTTTCAATTGAAATTCATCATGCAGCCCATCCCCGAAAACATCATCAAATTCCTACGCGCCAACCATGTGATCAGCATTGCGGCAGCCGCAGACGGCGAAATTTGGAGCGCCTGCTGCTTTTATGTACCCGACGAAGCGCAAGCAAGGCTGATTGTCCTGACTTCGGCACGTTCTAAACACGGCAGCCTGATGCTGAAAAATCCGAACATCGCCGGAACCATCGCAGGCCAGCCGGAAAATATCGCCAAAATCAACGGCATACAGCTGACAGCCAACGCACAACTGCTGACCGACGAAACAGAGAAAAAATCAGCGCTCGCCCTCTATTACAAAGCCCATCCGCTTGCCCGCGCGATGAAAAGCGATGTTTGGTCGTTGCGTTTGGAAAATATAAAATTTACGGACAACAAACTGGTTTTCGCCCAAAAAACCCTTTGGCAGCGGGAAGCTCAAAACGCCTGAATCATTAAACCCTTGGTGATTAGTTTCAACTTTTATGGGTTAAACCCAATACCCAAAGATATAGTGGATTAACTTTAAATCAGGACAAGGCGACGAAGCCGCAGACAGTA
>JUNU01000353.1 GCA_001067655.1 Neisseria lactamica | reverse complement strand
CATCTTGAAGATCTACACCTGAAAGGCGGGAATAAGCCATGTCTGTTTTAAAAAGATTTGCTTTCGTCAAATTTGCTTGGACCAGTGAGCTTTCTTCAATATTTGCTTCACTAATATCTGCTCCGCTGAAATCTGCTTCGAATAAATTTGCCCAATAAAAACGAGTATTTTTCAAATTTGCACCGCGAAAATCAGCTTGACTCAGATTTACTTCCCTAAAGCTCAATCCACTCAAATTTGAGTAACTCAAATTTATTTTCGAAAGATTTTTCTCCCAAAAAGGAGGAACTACATATCTTGCCTCTGCATAATCTGAATCTAAGCCGCTTAAATCATATCCCGTAAAAACAGCTTGTTTACCCTCTCTACCACCACTTGAAAGCCACCACTGATGCTCTTCCAACATGGATACTGCGGTTTCCATGTCTATTTTCTTGTATGTTCGTTCCATTATTTTCTCTAAATTAATCGTAATCATTGGATTGACTTAAAAAAGTAATCCACTAACCTAAGCCGTAGATACGGTCGCCCCTCTCAAGCATGGAAGCTAACCTACCGCCGTCATTCCCGCGCAGGCGGGAATCCAGACCTCGGCATTTGGAAAATATTTCAAGACCGCTGCAACTTCAAACTTCTGGATTCCCGCCTGCGCGGGAATGACGGCAGAGGTTTCAGCAAAGCTCGTTGCCCTCGTTTTCAGACGACCTTTGCCTCATCGGTGTACCTCGTAGCGTGGGCTTCGCCCACGATAATATTGGCTAAAAGAGGTCGTCTGAAATTTTGAGTTTGATTCGTAGGCAAAGCCTGCGCTACGGGTTTCTATTCTCTCCTGCTACGTTTTTCTGCCGTAGGTCGGATTCTCGAATCCGACATTTTCCAACAGCGTTTTTTCGGAAACGACAGTTTTTTGTCGGATACAAGTATCCGACCTACATCTGGATTCCCGCCTGCGCAGGAATGACGGCGGAGGTTTCGGCAAAAATTGTTGTTCCCGTTTTCAGACGGCCTTTTGCCTCTCGGTGTACATCGTAGCGTGGGCTTTGCCCACGATAATGACGGCTAAAAGAGGTCGTCTGAAATTTGAGTTTGATTCGTGGGCAAAGCCCACGCTACGGGTTTCAGACGACCTACTCTTTTCGATTTTGTATTTACTCATCTGAAAACTCATCTTCATGGCGCAAGCTGCGGATAAAGGTTTCGAAATCGGGGGCAAGTTCGACTATTTCAAAATCCGATTCTTGTTCGACAAACACTACTTTCGGCTCTCCGTCTTTTCCACACTCTCGGTAGTCCAAGGCAAACATGGCATGCCCTCCTGACGGGTCGTTGGCAAAATACACGCCGATAGGCGGATATTCCCATTCTTCCAGCCAAAGTTTTTGCCCCATCGCGCCGCACAGACTCCCTTCTTTTTCAAAACCGATTCCCGATACCTCGCAAATTTGCACATGATTGTCTGCCCACGAATTTCTCTGCGTGGTCGGAAAGCAGTTTTTGACAAATATCCCGCCGTTTTGTACTGCCATCAATTCAATAAAACTTTGCGGCAATTTATAGCCTAGCTCACTTTCTACGGCAGCCAAAATTTCAGGGGTAAACGGGGCTTCTTTGTAGTTTTCATCTGCCCAACTATTAGCTTCCCATACGGAGGACAAATCAAAATCTTTAAAAACTTGGGACATAATGTTCTTCCTTATTGATTTCAGCCCGTAGGTCGGATTCCCGAATCCGACATTTCCAACAGCGGTATTTCGGAAACGATAGACGCATCAAATGTTTTTGTCGGATACAA
>JUNU01000352.1 GCA_001067655.1 Neisseria lactamica | reverse complement strand
CTGACCTTTTTCTGTTATGGAAAGTTGCACTTCAAATGCGAATCCGCCGACCCCTGAAGCAGTTTCAGCAGCCTCAGCAGCGTCCCAAGCTGCCGTTGACAGCAACGCTTCTCCTGAAGATCAAGAGCTGCTCAAACGCGCGCAAGGCATCTTCAAACCGCTGCCAAGCGCCGAAGAAATGCAGAAACTGCGCCCGTTTACCGAAGAACAGGTCAAACTCGGCCATCAATTATGGTATGAACCGCGCCTCTCCAAAGGCAATACCGTAAGCTGCAACTCCTGCCACAACCTCGCCACCGCAGGCGTGGACAACCTGCCAACCAGCCAAGGCCATAAAGGACAGTTCGGCGGACGCAACTCCCCGACCGCTTTAAACGCCGCCCTGCTCGGCATGCAGTTCTGGGACGGACGCGCGGCTGACGTTGAAGAACAAGCCGGCGGACCGTTAGTGAACCCTGTGGAAATGGCAAACGACTCGCAAGAAGCAGCCGCTGTTAAAATCGCCAAAATCCCCGAGTATCAAGAACTGTTTAAAACCGCCTTCCCTGAAGACGGCGCAGTTTCCTTCAAAAACATCACCACCGCACTGGGTGCATTCGAACGTACCCTGCTGACGCCAACCAAATGGGATGACTACCTCAAAGGCAACGTCAACGCCCTGAACGAGCAAGAGCGCAAAGGCGTGCGCGCCTTTATGGACAACGGCTGTATCGCCTGCCACAGCGGTGTCAACCTCGGCGGCGCAACCTTCCAAAAATTCGGTTTGGTTGAAGAACCGTACTGGAAATTCATCGAAGATCCGAAACACGACAAAGGCCGTGCCGACGTAACCAAAAAAGCTGAAGACGAATTCTTCTTCCGCGTACCAGGCTTGCGCAACGTCGCCAAAACTTATCCGTATTTCCACAACGGCAGCGTTTGGGAATTGGACAAAGCCGTTACCATCATGGGTAAAGCGCAGCTGGGTAAAGACCTGACTCCGGAAGAAACCGAAAACATCGTTGCCTTCCTGAAAACACTGTCCGGCAGTGTTTCCGAATCTGCCCGCACCGTACCCGAACTGCCTTTATCTGCACCGATGGAATCCCATCCGAACAATAAATAAGCGGAGACCTTTGCAAAAATAGTTTGTTAACGAAATTTGACGCATAAAAATGCGCTAAAAAATTTCAATTGACTAAAACCTTCCTAATATTGAGCAAAAAGTAGGAAAAA
>JUNU01000351.1 GCA_001067655.1 Neisseria lactamica | reverse complement strand
GTACGGCAAGGCGAGGCAACGCCGTACTGGTTTAAAGTTAATCCACTATAAAAAA
Organism: Neisseria lactamica; assembly: GCA_001067655.1. GTDB lineage: Bacteria > Pseudomonadota > Gammaproteobacteria > Burkholderiales > Neisseriaceae > Neisseria > Neisseria lactamica_B. Next base: position 6,267 of record JUNU01000351.1, on the reverse strand, counting down.
GGGAATCGGCAAACAGCCGACACATACGGAAAACCAATGCTCCGTAGCAACAAACGTCTTTTCAGACGACCTTTGCATGACCGAGGTCGTCTGAAACCCACCCACAACATTATTCAGAACATACCAAAATGAATTTGGAAACCCTGTTATCCCTGCCCCGCAACGTCAAAAAAACCTTCTTCGTCATCCACGACGTTTTGATGATTTTTATCGCCTTTTGGTTTGCACAAAGCCTTCGAGTCCAATACTCCGACGAATGGGCAAGCATGGCGAACTGGCTTGCCTTCGGCTCGACCGCCTTTTTGACCATCGCGCTGTTTGTCAGACTGGGGCTGTACCGCGCCGTTACCCGCTTCGTCAGCACCCGCGTCCTGACCGCCGCCGCATTCGGCAGCCTGATTTCAGCCGTCTTGTTCTGCCTGACCACCTTGGTTTTCGAGCGCAAACTGCACCTTGCCCTGCCCGTCGTTTATTTCTTGCTGCTGGTCGTCTGTATCACCAGTTCTCGCATGATTCTGCGCGCCATCCTGACCGACCGGCACAAAAAACAAATGGCGCCCGTCATCATTTACGGCGCAGGACAATCCGGCCGCCAACTGCTAGAAGCCATCAAACAGGTCAACGAATATTCCGCCGTCGCCTTTGTGGACGACAACCCCAAAATCCGCCGCACCGTCATCTACGACCTGACCGTCTATGGTCCTGAAGACATCCAATCGCTCATCGACCGCTACGGTGTGGAAAAAATCCTGCTCGCCATCCCCAGCTCCACTCAGGAAGAACGCCGCTGCATCATCCAAAGCCTCGAAAAATACAAATGCGAAGTGCTGACCATTCCGGGCATGAAAGACTTGGTGGACGGTAAAATCAAAGTCAGCGCGCTGAAAAAAATCTCCGTCGTCGATTTGCTCGGCCGCGACCCCGTTGCCCCGCGCCCCGAACTCATGGGCGCGGACATTACAGGCAAAACCGTGATGGTGACAGGAGCGGGCGGATCCATCGGCTCCGAACTCTGCCGCCAAATCCTGAAATGCCGCCCGTCCAAATTGCTGCTGTTCGAACTGTCCGAGTTCTCCCTGTACAGCATAGACAAAGAATTGCGCGAAACTCAGGCAGCCGCCAGCAGTCAAATCGAAGTTGTGCCCCTGCTCGGCTCCGTGCAAAACAAAGAACGCCTGATCAGCGTCATGACCGCGTACGGCGTTGAAACCGTCTATCACGCCGCCGCCTACAAACATGTCCCCATGGTCGAGTTCAACACCGTCGAAGGCATCCGCAACAACGTCTTCGGCACGCTCTTGTGCGCCCAAGCCGCCGTCGAATCCGGCGTCAGCACCTTCGTGCTCATCTCCACCGACAAAGCCGTGCGCCCGACCAACACCATGGGTGCCAGCAAACGCATGGCGGAACTGTGCCTGCAAGCCCTTGCCGCCGAGCCCAACCAATACACCCGCTTCTGCATGGTGCGTTTTGGCAACGTTTTAGGCTCTTCCGGCTCCGTCGTGCCCGTGTTTGAAAAACAAATCGCCGAAGGCGGCCCCATCACCCTGACCCACCAAGACATCACCCGTTACTTTATGACCATCCCCGAAGCCGCCCAACTCGTCATTCAAGCAGGCGCAATGGGCAAAGGCGGTGATGTATTCGTGTTGGATATGGGCGAATCTGTTAAAATCATTGACTTAGCCAAACAAATGATTACGCTTAGCGGCCTGAAATTGAAAGATGCCCAACATCCCGACGGCGATATCGAAATTAAAATTACAGGACTGCGTCCGGGCGAAAAACTTTACGAAGAGTTGCTTATTGGAGACGAAGTACAAAAAACCACTCATCCCCGAATTATGACCGCCAGCGAAGTAATGCTGCCATGGGCGCAATTAAATGACATAATTATGCGTATGGACTTAGCGTGCTCAAATTCAGACCAACAAACCCTGCGCGCCCTGCTGCTCGAAGCCCCTGCCGGCTTTAATCCCAAAGACGATATTTGCGATTTGGTTTGGCAGCAGACACATTAAACACCCTATCGATAAAGCAAAACATTCCACAAAAAGGTCGTCTGAAAGTTTTCAGACGACCCCGATAAGACTGACAAGGATACCGACATGAAAAAACAGCTTGCCCTCATCAGCCTGTCTCTGATGGCACTGACCGCCTGTAACAGCAGCACCGTCATCCCCGGCTCCACCATCAACACACGCAACAAAACCATCGTTTACGAAAACGGCGAAACCGTCGCAGACACCAAATTCGACAAACGCGTCGCGATTTATCCGATTACCTTCGGCCTCGTTGAAAAAATGCGCAAACCGCCAGTGTTGTCACAAAACAACGGTGCGCTTGAGCGCAGCAAAACCGCCTACCGCTACCACATCGGCAAAGGCGACGTATTGAACATCATGGTTTGGGCGCATAACGACCTCAATTCGCCCGTACAACAAAGCAACCCGCAAACCAACCAAGTCAGCCGTGGTGCCTGGGTGGACGAAGGCGGCTACATCACCTATCCGCTGGTCGGCAAAATCCAAGCGCAAGGCAAAACCATAGACGAGCTGCAAAACATCCTGACAGGTCGTCTGAAACGCTATCTGAAAAATCCCCAAGTTACCATCAACGTAACCGAATTCCGCTCGCAACGCGTATCCGTTGCCGGAGCGGTCGGACAAGCCGGACAACTGCCGATTACCAACGTCCCCATGACCATCCTTGATGCCGTCAACCAAGCGGGCGGCGTGGCGCAAAATGCCGACACCCACCACATCAAATGGACGCACAACGGCGTTGACCGCACCATTTCCCTGCAAAGCATCATGCAGTACGGCGACATGTCGCAAAACCACCTCTTAAGCAACGGCGACATCGTTTACGTCCCCAACAATAGCAACAGCAAAGTGTACATCATGGGTGAAGTCGGCCGCCAAGCGACCCTGCCCATCGGCAATCATGGCTTAAATCTCACACAGGCATTGGGTGAGGCTGGTGGCATGAACCAAACTCAAGCCGATGCAACAGGCGTATTCGTCATCCGCCGCGCACCTGAGGATGCTGTCAAACCTATCCATATTTACCAACTTAACCTGAAAGACGCGACTGCTTACGCATTGGGCAACGACTTTGACTTGCGCCCCAACGACGTTGTTTATGTGACTGCCGCCCCGGTTACCCGTTGGAACCGCGTAGTGTCGCAATTGACCAGCTTCTTCAGCAACGTCAACGCCATCGACAACACGTTCAAATAACCTGACGGCGCCTGACAGCACCTGCTGTCAGGCAAAACGGCAGGCCGGTTATTTATCGTCTGACGACATATAAACAAAACCTTTTCAGACCGACCAAATATCCGACCTCAAACCGTTTTATCATGATTTGACCCTATACAAGAAAAAAATACCGCTTCTCTTATGTTTCAAAATATTTTAGTAGTATGCATGGGAAATATCTGCCGCTCCCCGATAGCGGAGCGCATCTTGCAGAAAAAGCTGCCCGGACACCGTGTCAGTTCGGCCGGCATCAACGCATTGGCGGGAAAAGATGCCGACTTCCAAGCCATTAAAACCGCCCTTAAACACGGCGTAGTCGTTGCCGGACACACCGCCCGCCAACTGACCCCTGAAATGTGCAACGCAGCAGACCTGATTTTGGTGATGGAGCCGGCCCATATCGATATGGTTGCCGACATCCTGCCTTCCGCGCGCGGGAAAACCATCCTGCTCGCCCAATGGCTGCCCAAGAAAAACATACCCGACCCGTTCAAACAAAGCAGCGAAATGTTTGAAGCCGTATTCCAACAAATACAAAGCGCAGCCGAGACTTGGGCTGAAAAATTGAACGGACCAACCCCGGCATAACACTCACTTATGCCGGATTCAATCAATTAAATCCAAACAGAAAGCCTACTGATGTATAAACAATATCCGTCATCAGCATCCTCCAACAACGACGAAATCGATTTCGGCCAACAACTGCACAATCTGTGGCTGCACAAATCCAAAATCGCCACCGCATTGATTGCGGGCGGCTTGCTCGGTGCCGTTTTCAGCTTTGCGTCCACGCCTGTCTACCGCGCCGACGCCATGTTGGAAATCGAAACCAAACAAAACCAGATTCTGACCGAAATCAACAACATGCTTTCCAACGAGCCGGCGCCTTCCGAAGCCGAAATCGAATTGGTCCAATCCCGCATGGTCATAGGAAAAACCGTTGACGAGCTTCAGCTTGACCAAGAAGTCAAAGCCACCTACTTCCCGGTTTTCGGCAACATGGTTCACAACCTCAGCGGCAACGACGATCCGATTTTGAAAATCGGTACATTTACCGTGTCCGAAGAATGGATCAACAAACCTTTCAAACTGACCGTTAAAGACAGCAAAAACTATATCCTGACGCTCCCGAACGGTACAGCCAAAGAAGGCCGCGTCGGCACTCCGCTGAAAATCAATAACGAAACCGTTCTGAAAGTCGACCAAATCCTTGCCGAAACAGAGCAGGATTTCGAGTTGACCAAGTTTTCCAAGCTCAGCGCCATCGAAAACATCAAAAACCAACTCTCAGTCATCAGCAAAGGCAAAACCAGCCCCATCATCAACCTTGCCTACACCGATGTTGATCCAAAAAAAACCAGCGCCGTCCTCAACAGCATCGCCGACAACTACGTCGCGCAAAACCGCGAACGCGACATTCAAGTCGCCTCCAGCGGCTTGGCGTTCATCAGCGAAGAATTGCCTCGTCTGAAAGAAACCCTGCAAGAAGCAGAAAACAAACTCAATGCCTACCGCGAACGCGCTGGCTCGCTCGACATTCCGCTTGAGTCCAAAGGTGCGCTTGAAAGCCTGACCAGCATCGAAACCCAAATCACCCTGCTCAAAACCGAAGAAGCAGGTTTGGCAGAACTGTACACCCCGGAACACCCTTCCTATAAAGCCGTTTTGGACAAACTGGCAGTACTCGAACGCGCCAAGAGCAAAATCAACCAGCAAATCGCCGGCCTGCCCAACACCCAACAGGAAGTCATCCGCCTGACCCGCGACGTAGAAACCAACCAAGCGACCTACGTCCAACTTTTGGCGAAACAACAAGAACTCAACATCATGAAAGCCAGCGCGCAAGGCAACGTCCGCGTCGTTGACCATGCCTACACGCCGGAACAACCGATCGCCCCGCGCAAAGCCGTCATTACCGCATTAAGCGCACTTGCCGCAGGCGCGCTCGCCTCCATGTGGGTCATGCTGCAAGGCCGTATGCGCCGAGGCATCACGTCGTCTGAAGAGATTGAAAACCTCAATCTCGAAGTCGCCGCCCTCGTACCCTACTCCAAAACCCAGCAAAAACGCGACCTGTTGAAACGCAAATTCAAATCCCTGACCGGCCGCTCCAATTATCTGCTGGCAAACGAGGACGCCTCCGACGTCGCCGTCGAAGCCATCCGCGCCCTGCGTACCAACATCTACTTCTCCATGCTGGATGCGCGCAACAATGTCCTCATGATTACCGGTGCGGCTCCGGAAGCGGGCAAATCCTTTATTTCCGCCAACCTCGCCACCGTAATGGCACAATCAGGCAAACGCGTATTGCTGATCGATACCGACATGCGTAAAGGCTATTTGGATCAACTTTTCAAACTGACGCCCGAATACGGCTTGGCAGACATCCTTTCCGGCCATGTCTCCCCTGCTAAAGCCGTCTGTGAAACACGGATTGAAAACCTGCACCTCATCAGCAACGGCGGTTATCCTAAAAATCCGTCCGAGCTGCTGATGGATAGCCGCTTCACAGAATTGCTGGCAAACGCCCAAAAACGTTACGACTACGTGATTATCGACACCCCTCCTGTCCTCGCAGTGACCGACGCAACCATCGTCGGACAACTGGCAGGTACGGTTCTGCTGGTCAGCCGCTACGGCAACACCACCACCAGAGAGCTTGAAATCAGTGCCGACCGTCTGCGTCAGAACAAGATCAATATCAAAGGCGTCATCCTGAACGGCATGAAGCGCGAAGCCAACAGTATGTATGACTACTACGCCTACCATTCTCCGCAGGATGGCAAGAAACCGGTTAAAAAAGAAGCGCCGGAAAACAAAGCTTAAAGCTGGAAACCAGCTATTTTCTACCCCAAAGGTCGTCTGAAACGGAAAAATCAAGTTTCAGACGACCTTTTGTCATGCCTTTCAACAGATGCGATAAAAATCATCTTATTTGCGCTTAAGCAAGATATAGTGGGAGACCTTTGCAAAATTCCCCAAAATCCCCTAAATTCCCACCAAG
>JUNU01000350.1 GCA_001067655.1 Neisseria lactamica | reverse complement strand
CTCTTTGAGCTAAGGCGAGGCAACGCCGTACCGGTTTAAAGTTAATCCACTATATTTCCGCTTTTTTTAAAGTCCTACAAACACTTATGCTGCTCGACCTCAACCGCTTTTCCTTTTCCGTCTTCCTGAAAGAAGTCCGCCTGCTGACCGCCCTTGCCCTGCCCATGCTGCTGGCGCAGGTCGCGCAGGTGGGCATCGGTTTCGTCGATACCGTGATGGCGGGTGATGCGAGTACGGAGGACTTGGCGGCGGTGGCGTTGGGCAGCAGCGCGTTTGCCACGGTTTATATTACGTTTATGGGCATTATGGCGGCGCTGAACTCGCTGATTGCCCAGCTTTACGGCGCGGGTAAAACCGACGAAGTAGGCGAAACGGGGCGGCAGGGGATTTGGTTCGGGCTGTTTTTGGGGATTTTCGGCATGGTATTGATGTGGACGGTGATTACGCCGTTCCGCAACTGGCTGACCTTGAGCGATTATGTGGAAGGCACGATGGCGCAGTATATGTTGTTCACCAGTCTGGCGATGCCGGCGGCAATGGTGCACCGCGCCTTACACGCCTACGCTTCCAGCCTGAACCGCCCGCGCCTGATTATGTTGGTCAGCTTCGCGGCGTTTGTGTTGAACGTGCCGCTGAACTATATTTTTGTTTACGGCAAATTCGGTATGCCCGCTTTGGGCGGCGCGGGCTGCGGGTTGGCAACGATGGCGGTGTTCTGGTTCAGCGCGCTGGCGTTGTGGATTTATATCGCTAAGGAAAAATTCTTCCGCCCATTCGGACTGACGGCAAAATTCGGCAAACCGGATTGGGCGGTGTTCAAACAGATTTGGAAAATCGGCGCGCCCATCGGGCTGTCTTATTTTTTGGAAGCCAGCGCGTTTTCGTTTATCGTATTTTTGATTGCGCCTTTCGGCGAGGCTTATGTGGCGGCGCAGCAGGTCGGCATCAGTTTGTCGGGGATTCTCTATATGATTCCGCAAAGCGTCGGCTCGGCGGGGACGGTGCGCATCGGTTTTTCTCTGGGGCGGCGCGAATTTTCGCGGGCGCGTTATATTTCGGGCGTATCGCTGGTGTCGGGCTGGGCGCTCGCCGTGATTACCGTGCTTTCCTTGGTATTATTCCGTTCCCCGCTGGCAAGCATGTACAACAAGGATCCGGCGGTTTTAAGCATCGCCGCCACCGTCCTGCTGTTCGCCGGTTTGTTCCAACCGGCAGACTTTACCCAATGCATCGCGTCCTACGCCCTGCGCGGCTACAAAGTCACAAAGGTGCCGATGTTCATCCACGCCACCGCCTTCTGGGGCTGCGGCCTGCTGCCGGGCTACCTGCTCGCCTACCGTTTCGATATGGGCATTTACGGCTTCTGGACGGCATTGATCGCCTCGCTCACCATCGCAGCCATCGCCTTGGTGTGGTGCTTGGAATTGTGCAGCAGGGAGATGGTCAGGTCGCATAAGGTCGTCTGAAATTTCTTTCAGACGACCTCCATTAATATTTCATTTACGGCTTATTCACTTTTAAGGGAAAAAATGTTTTCAACTTCCATTATAGAAAAACTTGCTTACTATGTTTATTGCTTGATTGACCCTAGAGACGGCAATATTTTCTATGTAGGTAAAGGCGTGGGCAATCGCGTTTTCCACCATGCCCTAGGTTCATTACAAGAAACAGAAACGCCAAGTGATAAAATTGCCTTGATTAGGGAAATACATCAAAGTGGAAACCAGCCCGTGTATTACATTCTGCGGCACAACATCCAAACAGACAAACAGGCTTTTGAATATGAAGCGATGGCAATAGACCTACTCTCCCTAGTCAAACCGAGCCAGCAGCCGCTGACTAATATTCAAGGCGGCACGCATTCTTCTGAAGTAGGATTGATGAGCTTGTCGGAATTAAAGCGACAATATGACGCTCAGGAATTAAAAACTGGTGAACCCATTGTTTTAATTACGATTAATAAAGAATACGAGAACAAGCCGTTACCAAAAGAGTCCAATATTTATCAAGAAATCGTAGATAAGTTGACTTATTCTTCCCAAGAAAACTATAAAGCGCCCCAAAACCCCATTACATATCGTAATTGTTAAATAGTAAGTTTTCAGACGACCTGAATCCACAAAATCACAAATCATCATGCAACCCATCCAATACCAAACCGACCTCACACCCTACAACACTTTCGGTCTTCGCGCCCAAGCCCAAGCCTTTATCGCGCTCGAACACGCCGACGAGTTGCGCGACATCGTCCGATTGCCCGAGTTCGACCGCAATACCGTTTTATGGCTCGGCGGCGGCAGCAACATCCTCTTGATGCAGGATTACGCCGGACTGGTCGTACACATGGAAAACAAAGGCATACGCGAGATTGCGCGTTCAGACGACCTCGTTTACATCGAAGCGCAGGCGGGCGAAATCTGGCACGATTTTGTCCTGCACACCGTCGCGCTGGGCTTGAACGGGCTGGAAAATCTGAGCCTGATTCCGGGTACGGTCGGCGCGTCGCCTGTGCAGAACATCGGTGCATACGGCGTGGAAGCGAAAGACGTGATTCACAGCGTGCGCTGCTTCGATTTGGATACGGAAACCTTTGTCGAGCTTTCCAATGCCGACTGCCGCTTCGCCTACCGCGAAAGCCTGTTCAAGCAGGAAGGCAAAGGGCGTTATGTGATTGTTTCGGTCGTGTTCGCCCTGAAAGAGCGTTTCGAGCCGAATTTGGGTTACGGCGATTTGGCGGCCGCCGTTGCCGAACTGAGCGCGGGCAGAATGCCGACGGCGAAAGATGTTTCCGACGCAGTGTGTGCAATCCGCAACAGTAAGTTGCCTAATCCTAACGTACTTGGTAATGTCGGCAGTTTCTTTAAAAACCCCGTCGTCAGCGCGGAAAAAGCCGCTTCCCTGTTGCAGCAGCATCCCGATATGCCGCGCTATCCGCAGCCTGACGGTTCGGTCAAACTCGCCGCCGGCTGGCTGATCGACCAATGTCGTCTGAAAGGCTTCCAAATCGGCGGTGCGGCGGTACACGACAAACAGGCTTTGGTTTTGGTGAACAAAAACAATGCCTCTTCAGACGACATCTGGAAACTGGCGCAACACGTCTGCAATACAGTATTTACTCGATTTCAGGTAGAATTACACGCCGAACCCAATTGGCTGCCCGCTTCGTTCAGCCTATAAATCCAAGGAGTATGCCCGTGACCCGCATTGCAAAAACCAATACTTACACCCGCATCATCGACGCCAGCCTGACGCTTTTCAACGAGGAAGGCGAGCGCAACATCAGCACCAACCATATCGCGGCGCATTTGGGCATCAGTCCGGGCAATCTCTATTACCACTTCCGCAACAAAGACGAAATCATCGTCCAACTCTTCAAACGTTACAGCGAAGCCCTGCTGGCATACCTGAATGAAGCCGTGTTGCCGTCCGATGTGGAAGACTCCATCAACTATATGGCGGGCATTTACGACGTCATGTGGGAATACCGCTTCCTCTTCAGCGACGTGAACACCCTGCTTGCGCGTAGCGCCGAACTATTGGGCGAACACAATACCTTCACCCAAGCCAAAGTCTCTCCGCTCTTGGTCAACCTGCTCACCCAGCTCAACGGTCTGAACATCATCCAAGCCGACCAAACCGCCATGAACGACCTCGCCGTCAATATGTGGATGGTCACGAAATACTGGTTCGACTTCGACAGCTCCTTGCGCGGGCGCACTAAGCTGACCGAAGACTCCAAAGCACGCGGCATCCGTCGCACCTTAAGCCTCCTGCGCCCCTACCTCTTGCCGGAACACCGCGAGGAATACGACCGGAAAATAGGCGGTACGCAGTCATAATTTCCATGCCGTCTGAGCCTATTTTCAGACGGCATTCATCTATAAACATGATACATACCCCTCCTTCCGCCTCCCCCGACGCATCTATCTTAGGCCTAGGCTATCTCGGCCGTCCTTTGGCGCAGAAACTCTACGAACACGGCAGCCGCGTCGCCGCCGTCAAGCGCAGCCTGACTTCGGACGATATTAATCTGCCCATACACCTCGACACCCTCGATCTCAATCAAGACAACGTGTTTCAAAGCGCGAACCTTGCCCGCGATACAAGCTTTTGGCGGCACCACGCCGACAAACCCGTTTGGTTCTGCCTCTTGCCGCCATCCTCGCTGACGCATTACGCCGATACCGTCAAACAATGGGCAGAACTTGCCCGGGCGTGCAACGTGCAACACCTGATTTTCACGAGCAGCACCAGCGTTTACGGCGATAAAGCGCGGGAATGCGACGAAACTGCCACACCCGACCCGCAAACCGAGTCCGCCCGCCAAATCTTCGCCGCCGAGCAATACCTGCTCGACAGCGGCGTTCCGAACATCGACATCCTGCGGCTGGGCGGGCTTTATTGCGCCGAACGCCATCCCGTCAGCCGCCTCGTTCAAAAACAAAACATTCCGGGCGGCAACCAGCCTGTCAATATCGTCCACCGCGACATCGCCGTCGAAACCCTGTTTCAGACGACCCTCCATCCAAACGGCAGACGCATCCGCAACATCGTCGAACATCGCCACCCGACCCGCCGCGATTTCTACACCGCCGAAGCCGCCAAACTCGGACTTCCGCCGCCCGATTTCGCGCCCGACGACACAGGCTGCGGCAAAATTGTAAATACCGTTTCCGCCGACGGCTTAAGCCTGTAAAATTACGGCTCCGCGACCGTTTCAGACGACCTTTCGGCAGCGGCAAAACCAAAACCAAAAAACACAGTCTTACTTAACATAGTGAGTCAACAAAATCAGGATAAGGCGAAGCATCGCCGCACAAATCAAGTTTACACACTATACAACCCCAAGCCCGAAAGTATCGAGAACACCCTATGTCCGCCCTATTTCCCGTTATCAACCACCTGATACAGCAAAATCCGGAACATCAACAAGACCTGTCCCGCCTGTCAGGCAAAACCCTGAGCCTCAACCTCGCCGGATTCGGACTGACCGGACGCATCAATCACGACGGCTTCCTCGAAACCGCCGACCAACCCGCCGACACCCTCATCACCTTCCACCAAAGCGCCATCCGCAAAATCCTCACCGGACAAGAACCCGGCGTCGGCGACATCAGCCTCGAAGGCGACCTCATGCTCGGTATGACTGTACTGCCCATACTCGGCAGCCTGCGCTACTACGCTTCAGACGACCTCGCCCGCATCTTCGGCGACTCACTCGCAGGCAGCATAAGCGAACGCGCCGCAAACATCGGGCAAACCGTCAAAAAAATCGGACAAAGCATAGCCGAGCAAATCAGCGACTTTTCCCGCGAACCCGAATCCCCCGTTATCGACGCCGCCACTCTGTCCGCCTGGATGGAAGAAGTAGACAAACTGCGTGACGACGTCGCCCGTCTCAACGAACGCCTCGACCGGCTCGAACGCGACATCTGGATAGACTAATTTTCAGACGACCCATGCCTATGAACAGCCCGTTTCACAACATCGGTATCGTAACCCGCCCCAATACCCCCGAAATCCAAAACACCGCCCATACCCTCATCCAATTCCTGCAGGGACACGGCTTTACCGTCTATCTTGACGAAATCGGCATAGAAGAACGCTGCATCTATGTTCAAGATACCGTCGGCTGCCACATCGTCAGCAAATCCGACTTGGGCAAACACTGCGACCTCGTCATCGTCCTCGGCGGCGACGGCACATTCCTCTCCGTCGCCCGCGAAATCGCCCCCCGTACCGTACCCGTTATCGGCATCAACCAAGGGCATTTAGGCTTCCTCACCCAAATCCCCCGCGAAAACATGACCGAAGAGCTGCAGCCCGTCCTCGAAGGCAAATACCTGCCCGAAGAGCGCATCCTCATCGAAGCCACACTCGTCCGCGACGGCGAAACCATCCACCGCGCCCTCGCCCTCAACGACGCCGTCCTCTCGCGCGGCGGCGCAGGTCAAATGATCGAGTTCGAAGTCTTCATCAACCAAGAATTCGTCTATACCCAACGCTCCGACGGCCTCATCGTCTCCACCCCCACCGGCTCCACCGCCTACTCACTAGCCGCCGGCGGCCCCATCATGCAGGCAGGATTGCACGCCTTCACCCTCGTACCCATCTGCCCCCAATCCATGACCAATCGCCCCATCGCCATCCCCGATACTTCCGAAATCGAAATCCTCGTTACCCAAAGCGGCGACGCCCGCGTCCATTTCGACGGACAATCCTTTATCGACGTACAAAACCTCGACCGCATCATCATCCGCCGCTACCACAACCCCCTGCGCATCCTTCACCCCACCGACTACCAATACTTCCGAACCCTGCGCCAAAAACTCCACTGGGGCGAACAACTCGTCTAAAAACAAAAGGTCGTCTGAAACCCGATTGCCCAGTTTTCAGACGACCTCATTAACAAACGCTCCCGCCCCTAAAAAACAAATTTCCCAAACAGATAATCCAAAGCCCGCATCCGCCCCTTATCAAAAACGTCCCCAATCATGAACCGACAAAAAACCTACCTGCTGCTGACCGCCCTTTTCACCCTGATTTTCATCGCGCTCATCATGCTCGGCGGCTACCTGCTTTCCATCCAAAGCAAACAATTCGCCGTCGCCGCCTTCCTGTTCGCATTCGGCGCCGTCTTCGCCCAAATCGGCAGCCTCGCCCTCTACATCCGCCACAAAGCCCGCGCACAAATCATGCGTGAGCAACAAACCGAATCCCATTAAGGCTGGGTATTGTTCGTTATCCGTTTGCCGGTTCTACAGGCTTTACATAGGTAAAGTTTTGTTTGCCGCATTGCTCCCCCCCCCCTTGCAATTTACACTGACACCGCATACAACTTGTATGTTCTTAAATCTTTCAACCCACGGGAGTAGACTTATGAAACAAAACATCATCGTTGTCTTATTCAACATCTCCAGCGAAGCTTATCAAGCCTTTTCTGAATTGAAAGCTTACTCGCAGACAACAGATGCTTTGGTGGCACAAGCCGTTTTGGTTAAAAAGGAAAATGGCCTGATTATCCCAGCAGAAAGCACCGACTTTACCGCCAATACGGTCGAAGGCACATGGACGGGCGGCCTCATTGGTTCACTGGTCGGCATTCTCGGCGGTCCTATCGGTGTTCTGTTGGGTGGAGCTACTGGCGCACTCATCGGCAGTGATGCAGGCACTGCCCAAACATTGGGAGAGGGGTTGTTGCTGGAAAATACAGCCAAAAAACTGGATAACGGCAGTACTGCAATCATTATTTTGGCGCAAGAATCCGACGAAGCTGTATTGGATGCCTTCTTCCACCGTTTCAAAACCGTTATTCTCCGGCAAGATGCAGCCGTTGCCCAACAGGACGTATTGGCAGCAATAGAAGCGCAGGAAGAAGTGGCACGTCAGGCACACGAAGCGTGGAAAAAACAGCGCAAAGCCGAGCGCAAAGAGAAAGTGGAAGCCTTCAAGGCCGACATCAAACAAAAATTCGACAAATTGGCAGCCAAGTTGAAATAACACTGCCACCAACCCAAGGTATGTAACCGCTCAAATTTTCCGTTTCGGATGCATGCCAAACCGGTTTGAGGCTACCTGAAAATCTATTTTTCAGGTAGCCTCTCCCTTTTTCATGCCCCGCCAAACCATCATGCTCACCCCGCAAAGCTGCGACCTATTCCAACGCCCATTTTTCCAGTTCGCCCAAATCCGCCAATACCAGCCCGAAACCGAAGCGCAAACCAAGCAAGGCCGACTACAAAGCCGCGTGGCAAGTGTGGCGCACGTTGGTTTTACAGGTAGCCTCACAACTGGGCGCGGGCTTTGCCCCGCCGCATATCGAACGCTGGTGCAACGGCTGGCAGCGCGACCTGGCTAGTCGAAACCCTGCACCGCCTGCTGCCAGTGTACGAAGCCTGCCACAATGTGCGGCTGTGAGCGGAAGCAAGCTTCCCCCATCTGCCGTTAAGGCTACCTGAAATCTAAAAGAAACAAACAAAACCAATGACCAAACGCCGAACCTTCCTCATTCTGACCATCCTCTTCACCCTGCTCTTCATCGCATTGGTAACGTTGGGCGCCTACCTGCTTTCCATCCAAAGCAAACAATTCGCCGTCGCCGCCTTCCTATTCGCCTTCGGCGCCGTCTTCGCCCAAATCGGCAGCCTCGCCCTCTACATCCGCCATAAAGCCCGCGCACAAATCATGCGCTCGCAACAAACCGAACCCCATTAAGGAAAACCCATGTTCGACAAAATCGTCCTCGCCAGCGGCAACGCAGGCAAACTCAAAGAATTTTCCCGCCTCTTCGCCGATTTGAACATCGAAGTCCTGCCGCAATCGCAGTTCGACACGCCCGAATGCCCCGAGCCGTACCGCACCTTCGTCGAAAATGCGCTCGCCAAAGCCCGCCACGCCGCCAAACACAGCGGCCTGCCCGCGCTCGCCGACGACTCCGGTATCTGCGCCGCCGCATTAAACGGCGCACCCGGTATCCTCTCCGCCCGCTATGCCGGAGCAAACCCCAAATCCGATGCCGCCAACAACAAACGCCTTTCAGACGACCTCGCCGACAAAGCCGACAAAAGCTGTTATTATGCCTGCGTCCTTGTCCTCGTCCGCCACGAAAACGACCCGCAGCCCATCATCGCCGAAGGCATCTGGCACGGACAATGGCAGACAGAAGCCGCAGGAACCCACGGTTTCGGCTACGACCCGCACTTCTACCTACCCGAACACAACTGCACCGCCGCCGAGCTTGACCCCGAAATCAAAAACGCCGAAAGCCACAGGGGGCAGGCGTTGCGGGAATTGTTGAAAAAAATCGAAGCCTTGTGAACAACAAAACGTCGTCTGAAAACCTACAACTCCGTTTTCAAACGACGGTTCCCATCCCGCTTATCCGCAAAATACACCACCAAAGAAACAAATCTTATAAAATTTTTTCAAAAACATATAATATCCAAAAAACGACCAACATTTTTACTTAAAATTCCACATCATAAAAACACAAAAATAAAAACATAAAACACATTCTACAAACCACTCCTTGAAGTATTGGTTACCGTCTGTCCCTGACGGACTGCCTGTTATAAAGACAATACCTAGGAGTCATCACATGAGAAACTACCCCTTCAAAACCATCGTCGCCTGCCTCAGTATTTTGTGGCACAGCCCGCACCTGTGGGCAGCAGATGCGGTTACACCCGACACCGCCGTCCTCGACACTATCGAAGTCCGCGGCAAACGCCTGACCAAAGACCAGAAAGGCGAAGCGCAGCAATACAGCAAAAACGTCTCCAACGCCTACCTCGGCAAAGAATACCTCGAACGCTACCGCCCAGATGCTGCCGGCGACATCCTCAAGGGGCTCAACGGCGTGTACAACATGAATACGCGCAATGCGGGCAGCGCGATTACACCCAGCATACGCGGCATTGCCGGAAAAGGCCGTATCCCCGTTACCATTGACGGAACGGAACAGACCGTCGACGTATGGATGAACAATTACGGCGTTGCCGACAGAAACTATGTCGATCCCGCCCTGTTCCGCAGTATTGCGGTAGAAAAAGGGCCGTCGATGACTCGAGGTGTCAAATCGGGAGTAGGCGGTTCGGTCGCCATTCAAACCATCGAACCCGAAGACATTGTTCCAGAGGGGAAAAAATGGGGTATTCAGATAAAAGGCAGTTTTTCGGGCAATACGGCAAAGCCCCGCGTTGACAATTTGCAATACCTCGGTGTTGAGGACTACCGCACCATTCCAGGCAGGCCGACGGCAGATGGGGCGGCGGGCGCAGTCGCCGGAACGTTGGAACCTTATCAGGCACTCGATTTCCAAGAGAAAAACCCGCCGCGCAGCCGCAGCAGCAAAATCGGCAATTTCAAAGACGACCGTTCGGGCATGGTTTCGGCGGCGTTTAAAACCGATGTTTCAGACGGCCTGATTGCTTACAGCGACCGCAAAAAAGGCAATTACTTCAGCGGCAAACGCGGGGCGGGCGGCTATCTGAACAATCCGGAATACGACCCGGACAATGCGGATTTCGGCAATACGGGGGCGACCATGATACCGAACATGGCGAAGCTCTACCGTCCCGGCGGAGAAGTGTTCAACAGCAACGTGGCGAGCAAAAGCCTGTTGCTGAAAACCAACTGGTATCTGCCCAACAATCAGAAAATCAGCCTCGGCCATATGCGCACCCGCGTCCGTTTCGGCGAAAACAACCCCTTTTACAACGCCATACTGCTGGGCTTCAGCAACGAGTTCAACTTCACCGGCAGGCCGCCGCTGGTCATACCTGCGCAAACGCTCAACTCCACCATTGACACCAAAAGCCATAAAATCGGCTACGAATGGAAGCCCGAAGGCAGCCGCTGGATAGACTTGCAGGCCAATATCTGGCGCACCCAAACCACCGGTTCCCGCCATCAAAGCGGCGGGCCGGATTTGGCCGTTACCTACGGCGATCAGGAATACAACAAGTGGGCGAACTGCTTTGTCCACAATAAAATTCCCAACGAATTTATCGGCAGGCACATCAGCGAAGGCATAGGCTGCCGCGAGCTGGTTTCCGAAGGGTTGGTTCCTGCCGAGGAGCCGAAAGATCCGCCTCCTGTTCCCGGCGCATACCGCGTCAAATCAGGCGTAGAACAGCGTACCCGCGCCACCCGTACCGGCGCCGACATCAGCAACCGCATGCGCCTGACTGACAAGCTCGCCATGACCCTCTCCGCCAACGTCCAATATGAGAAACTGGACGAATCCAACCGAATCACCAACAACGACAAAGATATCTTCGACATCATCGGTGCCGCCACTGCCGCCACTGCCGTTGCCGGTCCGAGGGCGGGACGCCGCCACGAATGGGGCGCGGGGGTCGCCTTCGACTGGCAGGCAACCGACCGCCTGAACATTCAGGCAGGCATACGCTACGACAAATTCTGGGCTTACGACGATGCCTTGGAAAAAGCAAGGCGGGCAAGGAAAGATCCGTTTTATTCCGTCGATTTGCAAGGAGGGAAAAGCTCGGACGGATATATCCTCGGCAGCTATATCCCCTATTACGAACTGATTGCGAATAAAGAAGAAGCGGACGATGTGCGGAAAATCCTGAGAACCGAAGATGTTGACGAGTCAAATCGTCTGATAAACGAATTCCGCAACAAATACGGTTATGACTATAACGATAAAGGATATTCGATTAACGGAGAAAGGCAGACCGGCGAAGTCATCTATGCCAACGCAAACGGCGACAATCCACAGGTAGATAACCCGTCCTTCAACCACGACGAAGCCGTTTACCGGCAGAAAGAAGTCTATACGCCCTATATCGACGGCAAATATCAAGGGCCGGTTTTCGCGCAAGGGCAATTTAATGAAAAAGTAAACAATCCGCAGGGATTGCAAGGCAGCTATTTCAAATATTTAACCAATGCTGCAATAGATGATGTTCAAACACCCTATCTGCAAAAAAAAGAGCGGGCGACTACGATGGGCAGTACCGGCGGCCACCGCCTCTATAAAAAACCTGCCAACGAAGACGAAGTATGGCCCATGCCCAAACACCTGAAGGCCGGCGCATGGTCGCCCGTCATCGCCGTCAGCTACGATTTGACCGACAACAGCCGCCTGTTCGCCCGCTTCGCGCAGGCGACTCGCTTCCCCAGCATTTACGAAGCAACCACCACCAACGTCAACCTGCTGGAAGCCTACAATACCGAATTCAACCTGAAGCCCGAACGCAGCACCAACTGGGAGGCAGGCTATTCCTTCAATTTCGCCCCCTACTGGCAACGGCTGAAACACGGCAATATCCGCCTGACATACTACAGCAACACCATCAAAAACGCCATCGACATTACCGAAAACAAAAACCTGACCCAATACGACAAGAAACAAACCAGCGGCATCGAGCTGCAAAGCCGTATCGACAGCGGCAAATGGTTTGCCTCGTTCGGCGCAAACTACCGCTTAAAGCAGCGCACCTGTGACAAATCGACCGCCTTCAACTACGACGTCTATAACAACCGTATCCCCGAATGTATCGACGGCGGCTTCGGTGCCACCCGTTTCTATCAAACCATGCAGCCGAAATACTCGCTCAACCTCGATGTCGGCACCCGCCGCTTCAACAACAGGCTGGAACTGGGCATGCGCGGTATCTACCACAGCACCGTCGATACCGACCAGCAGGACGAACTGGCGCGTCAGGGCTTGGCGCGGATTATGCAGGCATCGGGCAGACCCTACCACTGGCGTTCCGCCCTAGTATTGGATGCTTACGGACGCTACAACTTCGGCAAAAACCTGAGCATGAACTTCAGCGTCAGCAACTTGACCAACCGCTATTATCTCGACCCGATGTCCAACGTCCCCATCCCCGCACCGGGACGGGCGGTTACCGTCGGGTTTACAGGCAAATTCTGACGGGGCAATGCTTGAAAGGTCGTCTGAAAATTTCAGACGACCTCTCCAACAAAAGCTGTTATGATGCCTGCGTTCCCGCCTGCCACGTAGTAAACAACCCGTAACCCATGATTCCCAAAAGCCACAGGGACAGGCGTTGCGGGAATTGTTGCAAAAAATCGAAGCCTTATAAATCGATGATAGGTCGTCTGAAAACCCCGAAACGCTTTTTCAGACGACCCAAACCCACCACATCACGAAAGAAACTCATGTCCCCCAAACAAATCCTGATCGTCGCCGTCCGTTTAATCGTTTTAATCGGTATCGTACAAACGCTCAGCAGCATCGTTACCATATTTGCCCAGTCTGGAAGCGAATATAACAGCGCACAACTCCTGTTACCGCTATCCATCTACGGCTTTTATTTGGCCGCATGGCTGCTTGTATGGTGTTTCCCTGCCACCATTGCCAACCGCCTGCTGCCCCAACATCTGCAAACCACACAGGAAACCCCAAAACACCCTGCGCCATGGATGACGACCGGTATTGTCTTGATCGGCTTATACACTCTTTCCCAAGCCATACCCGACCTGATTTACTTGTTCTCTATCTATCGTTTTACACAATCCATCTCTACCGACACACAGACATCCATTTGGGCGAATCTCGGTCCGCAAAACCAAGCCGGTATATTCGCCAGCACCGCCCAATTCCTTATCGGGATTTTCCTACTGTTCGGCGCACCCAAACTCTCGTCTTGGATACGCAAAAGACTTTAACGGCATAAAGACAACAGGTCGTCTGAAAAAATTTCAGACGACCTGAGATTGTCCTTGTATCGAAATAAAACCGAATTTATAGTGGATTAAATTTAAACCAGTACGACGTTGCCTCGCCTTGCCGTACTATTTGTACTGTCTGCGGCTTCGTTGCCTTATCCTGATTTAAATTTAATCCACTATATGGTTCATTCCCACCACCAACTTTTGAAACTGCTCTTGCTACCCTTTACCCTGCTGATGAAAACCATCCGTTTAATATTGTCGTATATCGTAACTTTGTTATTAACTCTGTTACTGTTTATTTCTAAAACTTTATTGTTTGTCTCAAAGCCTTTTCTGCACGCCATTGTCGTTTTGCTGCGTTTATTGATATGGCTGATGTTCCCTTTATTTTTTATCTGTTTGTTTATTTACACATTGTTCCGCCCATTAAAAAATCATGAAACACTTTTCCCGCATTGGCTGGATGTCATTTACCGTGACCGCCCGGAAGCCGTTGGCATCATTATCGAAAATATCCATCAAGACTTAAGAGAAGAAGATGAAGACGGGGAAAATAATACGCAGGAAGAAAATAACGAAACCGCCGTATTTAAAAATCTCTTAACAGAAGGCTTCATCCTACACAATAACCTCGAAGACTACGCACATCTGTTTTCCGTTGATTGGAAAGACGGGGAAAGTTTTATTGACTGTATTGCAGAAATGGCGCAACGTTTTAATGTCGTCCTTCATTGGACCGAACAGCAGCTTGAAGAAGATCTGCCCGATCAGCTGGCAAGGGCTGTATATCCGCTATTTGAAGCCGCCGGGGCGGTACTTTATAGTGCAGACACGGGAAGCGACTATTACACCTTTATCATCATTCCGCAACAAGACACAGCCGATTTTGAAAAAGTATCGAAACAATATGGTGTATCCTTGCAGCGGGCCAATAAAACCATCTAACACGAAACTTATATTGGATTAACTTTAAACCAGTACGGCGTTGCCTCGCCTTAGCTCAAAGA
>JUNU01000349.1 GCA_001067655.1 Neisseria lactamica | reverse complement strand
GTACTGTCTGCGGCTTCGTCGCCTTGTCCTGATTTTTGTTAATCCACTATATTAGAGGTCGTCTGAAAACGGAAAAGCTGTTTTCAGACGACCTTTTTGCTGCGGTAGGCTATTGATTAATATTGATAGGCGGCGAGTTTGCGCTTGATTTCCGGCAGGGCGGCGCGGGCGGCTTCCTCACCCAGTTGGATGGCGCGTTGTTTTTGGTCGAAACCGCCGATAGAACCCATCTCCAACACTTTCGGTTTGATCACGACGTTTGCCTGACCCAATTCATGTTGGAGCAACGGAATGCTCATGACGTTGAACGTTTGGTCGAGATAAGAGAAAAAGCTTTTGTTGACGTTTTTCACCGGACGGGCAGAAATATCGACAGCGATAATGAAATTGGCACCTTGTTTTTTAGCCGCGCTGACGGGAACGGGTTGCGACAGACCGCCGTCCACGTATCGGCGGCCGCCAATCACGGCGGGCTGGAACACGTTGGGAATGGAAGCGGACGCGCGGACTGCCTGTCCGACGTTGCCCCTATTGAAGGCGACGGCTTTGCCGCTTTCAAAATCGGTGGCGACGGCGGCGAATTTGATCGGAAATTGTTGGATGGAGCGGTTGCCGACTTTGTAGTTGATGTAGTTTTGCAGTTTTTCGCCTTTGATGAAGCCGCTACTGGAGAGGGTCAGGTCAACCAAGTCGGTTTTACCCAAAATTTCGGCTTCGAGTTCGAGGCGGTCGGGCGACATACCTGAAGCGTACAGGCTGCCGACGATGGAGCCTGCGGATGTGCCGGTCACAACTTTGACGGGAATATTGTTTTCTTTCAATACCTTGATAATGCCGATATGGGCAAAGCCTTTGGATGCGCCGCCACCAAGCGCAAGCGCGACCACGGCTTTGGGCTTGGCGGTATTCGCGGTCTGGGTATGCGGCTTGTTGTCCGATTTGTCGGAATTATGGCTCGGACAGGCAGTGAGCATGAGTACGACAGACGCAGTCAGCGTAGTGCGCAGTGTTTGAATCAGCAATGGTTTCATTTTCAGACGACCTTTATAGATAGATTTTGGGTTTGGAACATATTGTCAGCCGAACGGCGCGAAACCGGTCGCGGTATGCGCTCCGTCGTGTTTTTATCGGCTCGGCTGCGGTAAATCGGCAGAAAACCTGTTGCCCGCTTGGTCATGAAAACAGGCGAAATCATGAGGACAGGGGCAATCTGCCATCCGCCCTGTCAGGCGGCACAAGCGGGAAGTTTAGCGCATCGTTATGCCGAAATCAAAAAAGGTCGTCTGAAACCTGATTTTCGGTTTCAGACGACCTTTCCATCCTTCGGTCAGACTCGTAATTTATACCCAAAAAAGAAGGGCGCAATCTTGCGCCCTGACGAGATGATTTTGAACTGGGGTCGTCTGAAATTCAAAACCGGATTTTCAGACGACCTTTTGTCTTACTGCAAGACACTCAATTATGTTCCCAATCAACGTGTTCGCTCAAGAAACCGCCGCTTTGGTGCGCCCAGAGTTTGGCGTAGAGGCCTTGTTTTTCGAGGAGTTCGGCGTGGCTGCCTTCTTCGATGATGCGGCCTTTGTCCAAGACGATGAGCCTGTCCATCGCGGCGATGGTGGAGAGGCGGTGGGCGATGGCGATGACGGTTTTGCCGTCCATCATTTTGTCGAGACTTTCTTGGATGGCGGCTTCGACTTCGGAGTCAAGCGCGCTGGTGGCTTCGTCGAGCAGCAGGATCGGCGCGTCTTTGAGCATGACGCGGGCGATGGCGATGCGTTGGCGCTGACCGCCGGAGAGTTTCACGCCGCGTTCGCCGACGTGGGCGTCATAGCCGCGCCGCCCTTTGGCGTCGGAAAGGTTGGGGATGAAATCGGCGGCTTCGGCGCGTTCGGCGGCGGAAATCATTTCGGCGTCGGTGGCATCGGGGCGACCGTAAACGATGTTGTCGCGCACGGAACGGTGCAGCAGCGAGGTGTCTTGCGTGACCAAACCGATTTGGGCGCGCAGGCTTTCTTGGGTCACGCTGTCCACGTTTTGCCCGTCAATCGAAATCGTGCCGCTTTGCGGTTCGTAGAAGCGCAAAAGCAGGTTGACGATGGTGGATTTGCCCGCGCCGCTGCGTCCGATCAAGCCGACTTTTTCACCCGGGCGGATGGTGAGGTTGAAGCCGTTGAGCAGCGGTTTGCCTGCTTCGTAGGAGAAATCGACGTGTTCGAATTTGATTTCGCCTTGCGACACTTTCAGCGGCAGGGCTTTCGGTTTGTCGAGGATGGTTTGTGGTTTGGACAGGGTTACCATGCCGTCGCCGACGGTGCCGATGTTTTCAAACAATCGGGCGGATTCCCACATGATGTATTGCGACAAACCGTTGACGCGCAACGCCATAGCGGTGGCGGTGGCAACTGCGCCGACGCCGACTTGCCCGTGATACCAAAGCCAGATGCCCAGCGCGGTCGTGCCGGCGGTCAGCGAGCTGTTGACGATGAAGCTGCATGTGTGCAGCAGCGTCGCCAAACGCATTTGGGCGTGTACCGTAACCATAAATTCTTCCATCGACTGCTTGGCGTAGGCCGCTTCGCGCGCGCCGTGGGAGAAGAGTTTGACGGTGGTGATATTGGAATAGGCGTCGGTAATGCGGCCGGTCATCAGCGAGCGCGCATCCGCCTGACGCGCGGCGGTTTTGCCGAGCTTGGGAATCAGGAAGCGCATCACCAAGGCGAAGCCGATAATCCAACCGATAAAGGGCAACAGCAGCCAGCTGTCGAACGAAATCAGAATCACGCCGGAAGTAATGAAATACACCAGCACATACACAACCATGTCGGCAACCGTCATCACCACGTCGCGCATCGCCAGCGCGGTCTGCATGACTTTGGCGGACACGCGGCCGGCAAATTCGTCCTGATAGAAACCGAGGCTTTGCCCCAGCATCAGGCGGTGGAAATTCCAGCGCAGGCGCATGGGGAACACGCCTTGCAGGGTTTGCAGGCGCACGTTGGACGCGAGGAAGGTCCAAAGGGCGAAAAACACCATCATTCCCGCCATCGCCGTCAACGCCCAGCCTTTTTCGGCAAACAGGGTCGCGGGCGTGTATTTGCCAAGCCAGTCCACGACTTTGCCCATAAATTGAAATAACAAGGCTTCCATAATGCCGATACCGGCGGTAAACACCGCCAAGACGGCAATCCATTTGCGCAAGCCTTCGATGTTGCTCCAGACAAACCGCCACAGCCCTTTTTCAGGCGTTTTCGGGGCGGCTTCGGGATAGGGGTCGATTCGGGATTCGAACCATGAGAATATTTTTTGAATCATTGTATTGTTTTGATTGAGATAGAGTGGATTTCAGACGACCTCTTACGGTGGGGACGGGTCGTCTGAAAACAAGTATCGTGAGTTAAAGGCATTATTTTACGGGAAAAACCGGCGGGAAGACACCGTTAAGGAAGTCGGGACGGACAAAGTGCCGTGATTGGAAAGAGGTCGTCTGAAAGTCGGGCTGCCGATAAGGGATGGGGTTTCACCCGACCTTATAAAGTCAAATCGCCGCTGAAATCCGTATCAAACCCATCAGCGTACCGGCTTATATCCATTCCAATTTTATTTTGAATGGTCTGAAGCCAAAAAACAAAACCGAAAAAAATGTGCTTGTTCTCAGGCGTCACGCCGAATATGCCGTCACTTTGATGCGAAATTTGCAGGTCATCCAATATAGACAAGAAGTTCTCCAGATTTTGCCTGATGTCTTCTATCTCGCTTTTTTGAAGCTCTTCAATCAATAGGACTTCATTATCCAGACCGATGATGGTGGGCAACTGGGTCAGTTTTTCATAAATCGCTTTCACAGACATTTTTCAATACCTGTAAACCCGACGCGCGGGATACGGGCGCGGGTAAGGCGGGTAGGGATAGCCGTAGCGGTGTACCGGCTCGCTGTCTTGATAAATGACGGTCGTCCCCGGCGGGGCGTTGACGGTAACGGTTTTATTGATGGTGGTTTGGGAATGGACGGGCAGGTCGAGGACGGCGGTGCGCCCGTATGGGGTTTCGGTGTAGAAGCAGCCGCCAAGTGCGGTCAGCGTGAAGGCGTAGAGTAGGGGCTTCTTCATAAGATTCCTTCATTCAAAACGAAACGGTAAGGGGTCGTCTGAAACATGGTTTCGATAAGTTTGAAACCGTTTTTAGGTTTTCAGACGACCTTTCCGCTTACCTTAACACGGTCTTCGTCCAGCGGCTGACCCATTGTTTCTGTTTGGTGTCGATGTCGTTGCGGCTGGGAGAATCGGTGTGTTTCGGGGCTTGGGCGAACTCGAACACTTTGGGCAGCGGCGTGTTTTTCACGGCAGGATAGACCCACATTTCAGTCGGCAGGGCTTTTTGCACTTCGCCGCTTTGCAGCCACTGTACGAGTTTCGCCGCCAGCTCGGGCTGTTTCGCGCCTTTCAAGACTGCTGCGCCTTCGACTTGGCGGAACACGCCGCCTTTGAGGAAGAGGTTGCCGGTCGGCGGCACGCTGTATTTGCCTTTGGAGTAGTGGACTTCGGCAGCGGGGCTGGCGGCGTAGCTGACGACGAGCGGATACGCGCCGCCGTTTTGGGTGAAGTCGGTGTAATAGGCTTCACTCCAGCCTTTGGCGACTTTCACGCCGTTTTGACGCATCTGCGCCCACCATTTGAACGCGCCCTCTTCGCCCATGCCGCCGATGTTCGCCATCAGGAAGGCAAGTCCGGGCGAGGACGTGGCGGGCGACGGCGTAACCAGCAGGTTTTTATATTCGGGGCGGGTCAGGTCCTGCAAGGTTTTGGGCAGCGGCAGTTTTTTCTGTTCAAACCATTTTTTGTCGTAGTTGAGGGTAACGTAGCCGTAATTGACTGCCGCGATAACGGGCATCCCCGCTGAAACGGGTGCGGATTTGGGCTGCGCCGCCGCCAGTATGCCTGCTTCGCGCGCTTTGCCGATGTTGGCGTTGTCCAAACCGTAAACCGCGTCGGCAATCGGGTTTGCCTTGCTGAGAATCAGCTTGTTGAGCATTTCGTTGCCGCTGCCCGCTTTGATGACGGAGACTTTGGCATCGTTGGCTTTTTCAAACTGCGCGATGGCGGATTGGGGCAGGCTGAAGGATTTGTGCACGGCAAGGCGCACTTCAGTTTGGGCGGATAAGTTTGCCGAAGCCAGCAAGAGGGCGAGGGCGGATAATTTCAGTTTCATTCTCTAACCTTTGTACGGGTAAAATACGAAACATCATAACAAAATCCGCACCAACACACGACATGAACCTTTCCCCCGTTTGGCTCTTTGACCTCGACAACACGCTGCACAACGCCGATGCAGGCATTTTTTACATCATCAACCGCGCCATGACCGACTACATGGCACAACGCCTCAAGCTCTCCGAAGAAGCGGCATCCGACCTGCGTCAGGACTATTGGCACCGATACGGCGCAACGCTTGCCGGCCTGCAAATCCACCATCCCGAAATCGACATCCGCGAGTTTCTGCGCAAAAGCCATCCCATCGCGCAAATCTTGGCAAAATTGGAGGGCATGGAGGGAACCGAAAGCGTTTTAGGTCGTCTGAAAGGACGCAAAGCCGTTTTTTCCAACGGCCCTTCGTTTTACGTCCGCGCCATCATCGGGGCATTGGGTTTGGAAAACCGTTTTGACGCACTCTTCGGCACGGACGACTTCGGGCTGCGCTACAAGCCCGACCCGCAAGCCTACCTGACCGTCTGCCGCCTGCTCGATGCTGCGCCCGAACAGTGCATCATGATCGACGACAGCGCGGACAACCTGCACCAAGCCAAAGAGCTGGGCATGAAAACCGTATGGTTCGGCAGCAAAGCCCATCCCCTGCCCTTTACCGACGCCGTTGCAAAAGATATGCAGGCGCTCGCCGAATGTGCCGAAAAGCTGTCGGCACTCGTCTGAAACCTTTACAATATCGGGTTTGAACAACGGCACCAAGCCGCCCGACCACAAGGACAACCATCATGCGATACACCGCCCTCATCCTCGCCGCCGCAGCCGCCCTGACCGGCTGTACCTGGGAAACCTACCAAAACGAATCCGGCCACACCTCCCTGCGCCCCAAATACGAAAAAGGCACGCGCATCTATTACGAAGACGGCACCTACTCCCGCGATATGCGTTACAACCAATACCGCCCCGAACGCCGCACCCTCAAACCGCTGCACGGCGACCAAGAAAACGTACGCGGCACAACATGGAACAAACCCCAAGGCGCCGGACAAGCCGCGCCCGAAACACAAACTGAAGAATAATCCGCCCGCAGAGGTCGTCTGAAACCGTTTTTTTTCCGTTTCAGACGACCTCAAACATAACCGCCATCCCGTTCGTTCCACGCCTGCCGTCCTTCAAAAAGGAGAAAACCATGCGTTCCCTCGCCCTGATTTTAGTTACCGCCGCCATCCTGAGCGGCTGCACCACAGACCGCTACGACTTCGACAGCCGTCCCGCCGACACATCCGCGCGTACACCCCTGAAACCGACCACACTTGACCGCTTGGAACACGGCAGCCATGCCGACTCGTACCGCTGGAACCCCAAACCCAATAAACCATAACCCTCACATCCGCACACCGAACCCAAATAAAAAGGTCGTCTGAAACCCAAAACCCCGTTCAGACGACCCCTAAATACCCCCTTCATCAACATTGCATTCGAGAAAGTCCATCATGTCCGCCACACCCCTCAACATCGTCATCCTCGCCGCCGGCAAAGGCACGCGCATGTATTCCAAAATGCCCAAAGTGCTGCACCGCATCGGCGGCAAGCCCATGGTCGAGCGCGTTATCGACACCGCCGCCGTGCTCCGTCCGCAAAACATCTGCGTCGTCATCGGACACGGCAAAGACCAAGTTTTAGACACCGTCAAACGCGACGTCGTCTGGGTCGAACAAACCGAACAGCTCGGCACCGGCCACGCCGTCAAAATCGCCCTGCCGCACCTTGCCGCCGAAGGCCGCACGCTGGTGTTGTACGGCGACGTTCCCCTGATTGACACCGCCACCCTCGAAACCCTGCTCGAAGCCGCCGGCAGCGAAGTCGGACTGTTGACCGACGTTCCCGCCGACCCGACAGGCTTGGGCCGCATCATCCGCGACAGCCAAGACAGCGTAACCGCCATCGTCGAAGAAAAAGACGCCGACGCCGCCCAAAAAGCCGTCCGCGAAATCAACACAGGCATCCTCGTCCTGCCCAACGCCAAACTCAAAAACTGGCTGAACAGCCTCTCCAGCAACAACGCCCAAGGCGAATACTACCTGACCGACCTCATCGCCAAAGCCGTTGCCGACGGCATCAAAGTCCATCCCGTCCAAGTGCGCGCCTCCCACCTCGCCGCCGGCGTGAACAACAAACTCCAGCTTGCCGAACTCGAACGCATCTTCCAAACCGAACAGGCGCAAGAATTGCTCAAAGCAGGCGTTACCCTGCGCGACCCCGCCCGTTTTGATTTACGAGGCCGTCTGAAACACGGACAAGACGTCGTGATTGACGTCAACGTCGTCCTCGAAGGCGACATCGAAATCGGCGACAACGTCGAAATCGGCGCAAACTGCGTCATCAAAAACGCCAAAATCGGCGCAAACAGCAAAATCGCCCCCTTCTCCCACCTCGAAGACTGCGAAGTCGGACAAAACAACCAAATCGGCCCCTACGCCCGCCTGCGTCCGCAAGCCCGCCTTTCAGACGACGTACACGTCGGCAACTTCGTCGAAATCAAAAACGCCGCCATCGGCAAAGGCACCAAAGCCAACCACCTCACCTACATCGGCGACGCCGAAGTCGGCAGCAAAACCAACTTCGGCGCAGGCACGATCATTGCCAACTACGACGGCGTGAACAAATACAAAACCGTCATCGGCGACGAAGTCCGAATCGGCTCCAACTGCGTCTTAGTCGCCCCCGTCACCCTCGGCAACAAAGTCACGACAGGCGCAGGCAGCACGATTACCCGTAACGTCGAAGATAACAAACTCGCCCTCGCCCGCGCCCGTCAAACGGTGATCGAAGGCTGGGTGCGTCCTGAAAAAGGCGATAAGAAATAAAGCAGTAAATTGCCGCGCAACTCGTTGCTGCAACAGCAACTTGTCCCTTCCCCCGCCCGGCGGGGGAAGGTTAGTATGGGGGTGGCTTTGCGACTTTAGGTCAAATCAAATTCGTACAACCCGTAGAGCCACCCTCTCCCCAGCCCTC
>JUNU01000348.1 GCA_001067655.1 Neisseria lactamica | reverse complement strand
GGCGCGAACGCCGTGCAATACGTCCGCGGACAAGACCCGCTCCTGCTGCGCCGCGAACAAGCTTATCTCGGCGTATTGGTGGACGACCTCATCACCAAAGGCGTGAACGAACCCTACCGCATGTTCACCAGCCGTGCCGAATACCGCCTGCAACTCAGGGAAGACAACGCCGATATGCGCCTGACCGAAGACGGCCACAAAATCGGCCTAGTATCCGAAGCGCAATGGCGTATGTTCAACGAAAAACGCGAAGCCATCGAACGCGAAATCCAACGTTTGAAAACAACGTGGTACACACCGCAAAAACTCGCCGAAGACGAACAAATCCGCGTGTTCGGACAAAAACTCAGCCGCGAAGCCAACCTGCACGACCTCCTGCGCCGCCCGAACCTCGACTATGCCGCACTGATGACGCTCGAAGGCGCAAGGCCGTCTGAAAACCTCTCCGCCGAAGTCATCGAACAAGTCGAAATCCAAGTCAAATACCAAGGCTATATCGACCGCCAAAACGAAGAAATCGACAGCCGCCGCGACATCGAAACCTTAAAGCTGCCCGACGACATCGATTACAGCAAAGTCAAAGGTTTATCCGCCGAAGTGCAGCAAAAGCTCAACCAGCACAAACCCGAAACCGTCGGACAGGCAAGCCGAATTTCCGGCGTAACCCCTGCGGCAGTGGCATTGCTGATGGTGCATTTGAAG
>JUNU01000347.1 GCA_001067655.1 Neisseria lactamica | reverse complement strand
ACTGTCTGCGGCTTCGTCGCCTTGTCCTGATTTAAATTTAATCCACTATATAAACAGAAATCCAGAAGCGATTCGGCTTGTTAATTTTTATCGGAAATTCAGCGCTATTTAGAAACGTTTTTCCCACTTTCTTCGGCATGACAGAAACCGAATATTTTTCATTTCCATCCCCTATTACCACACCGCCCGCCACGTTCCCCCATTCCAGATATTCGCCACAAAACTTGCGCATTCCTCAAAATTACAATATAAATAGAAACGATTATTATTTGATTTACAGGTACGCTTCATGAAACAAAAGGCAGTCGTTTGCGCTTTAAGCGCATTGTTTTCCCAACATTATTTGTATGCGGCGGACGTTCAGCCTGCCCAGCAAGTAGAGCTGGCGCCCGTGTTGGTTACCGCCGACCGCAACGCGCAAACGCTGGACAAAGCCGCGCCGAATGTGTCGGTTATCGGGCGCAAGACCTTAAACCAAGCGTCGGCGCAGAATTTGGACGACATGGTTTTGTACGAACCCGGCGTCAGTGTGCCGTCTGATAACAACCGCCGCGGCCATGCGGGCATCAATATCCGCGGCATAGACGGCAACCGCATCCTGATGATGGTGGACGGCGTGCGCATTCCCGAGTCCTACGCGGGCGGCGGTTCCAACGGCGCGATTTCGGGACGCGATATGGTCGAAAGCGACACGCTCAAGCAGGTCGATATTGTCAAAGGCCCTTATTCCGCGCTCTACGGCAGCGATGCACTCGGCGGCGTGGTGAACATGGTCACGCTCTCGCCGCGTGATTTTGTCGATGCGGACAAACGCGGGCATTTCGGTTTGAAACACGGCTACCGCAGCCGCGACCGCAGCCACAGCGTAACGGCGACAGCCGCCGGTTTCCATGAAAACGCCGAAGGCCTGCTGATGCTGACGCGCCGCCAAGGACACGAAACGAAAAACATGGGCGGCGACAAAAGCTACTCGACTTCGCGTACCGCCACCAATCCGCAGAAAAACAATGCCTACAATATTTTGGCGAAAGGCAGTATCGGCAACGAACGCCACCGTTTTGAAACCTTGTACGAACAGTATTACCACGCCAACGACACCGTGTTGGCAAACGGCTTGGGTTCGCAATCGCGCGGGCCGGTAACGGTGGCGACTTCGGAAAGCAACGCCCGCGACCGCATCCGCCGCCAACGCATTGAAGCGGGCTACCGCTACACCGACGAGGGTCGTCTGAAAGAAGCGAACCTGACCGCCTATCAGCAAAAACTGCGCACGGAAGACGATGCCGTCGATGTCAGCATTACCCGCATGGGCGCGCGCCAACTGGGCAACTCGACCCGCTATTCCGATTACGGTTTCGAACAAGTCATACGCGGTCTGACCGGACGCGGCGTATGGGAATTTGACGGTGCGGTCAAACAAACCGTCGTTGCCGGAGCCGAATACAAACATACGGAAACCGCCCGTCCGCGCGACAGCCTGACCGTGGACAACCTGACCGGCGCCGTCAGCAAAACCTATGCGGGCAGCACCTATCCGAACAAAACCTTCCCCGACAGCAAACGCAAAACCCTCAGCCTGTACGCACAAGACAGCCTGACCTTCGGCAACGGCATCGTCCTGACCCCTGCCCTGCGTTACGAGAAAGACAAACTGAATACCGAAACCGACCAAGCCTATCTCAACGCCAACCCCGACGGCACGGCAACCCGCTTCAACGATTCCGCGCTCACACCCAGCCTGCGCCTGAGCGTACCGATGGACGAGCAGTTCACCGGTTTTGCCACTTATTCACAAGGCTTCCGCACACCGCCGTTTGACAGCGCGACCATGGCGTTTGCCAACACAACCTACGGCTATGCCGTCATCCCGAATGCCAACCTCAAATCCGAACGCTCCAACAGCTTCGAATTGGGCATGAAGTTCAAAAACGAACGCGCCCGCGTGCAAGTTACCGCGTTCTACAACCGTTACCGAAACTTCATCGACCGCACCGAAGTCGGCACTACCACCATAGGCGGCCGCCCGATTATCCAGTACCAATATCAAAACCTGGATAGGGTCAAAACCTACGGTGCCGAAGCCTCTGCCGCCTACAAATTCCTGCCGGGCTGGCAGGTTTCCGGCAGCATCGCTTGGATGCGCGGCAAGCAGCAAGACGGTACGCCGCTGGATTCCGCCTACCCGCTCAACGGCGTTTTGGGCGTGGACTACGCGCAAGAAAAATGGGGCGTCGATACCAAACTGCGCTGGTCGAAAAAACACAGCCGCGTCAGCAGCGACAGCGTTTTCCAAGCGCCGGGCTACGGTGTATGGGATGTCGGCGCGTGGTACAAGCCGTCTAAAAACGTCGAAATCGGCGCGAACATTTACAACCTCGGCAACAAAAAATACTGGCAACACGCAGACGTCGCCGGCATGAGCCGCTCAAGCGTGATGGATTTGTACACTGAAACCGGCCGCAATTTCGCCGCCCGTGTGCAGCTTAAGTTTTGACGTGAATCCAAGAGGTCGTCTGAAAACAGGTCATGGGTTAAATGCCTGACCCGAGCCAAACAGCAAATCAAGCCTTTGATTTTTCAGACGACCTCAAGCCATCCTGCACATACCGAACTCAAAATTTAGTCAGTTACTGATACCTTTTATTTTCTGTTTCCCCTCACTATCGTCCCTTGACACTACCTATCACTAGTGATTTAATTTCCAAATATGATTAATAATCATTTTTAATCAACTATGGAACAGCAGCTTGTTTGGACACCGCGCCAATCCGCGCCCAAAGCCTTTCCCGAACGGCAGGCGTTGATGCCGATATGGGGCGGCATACCGATTCCCCGTCCGCAATGGCAGAACATCTGGCGGCAGAAGCTCCCCCATGCCGCCGATTCCGACGCGCTCGCCTATCTGCACATCCCCTTCTGCGCCAACCACTGCGTGTTCTGCGGCTTCTACCGCAACGCGTGGAAAGAGAGTTACAGCAGCGTTTACACCGACAAAATCATCGAAGAAATGGCGGTGGAAGCCGAAATCCGTCAGGGCAGCGGCAAAATCCGCGCCGTCTATTTCGGCGGCGGCACACCCACCGCGCTGCAAACCCCAGACCTCGCCAGACTCATCCGCGCCTGTTACCAATACCTGCCGATTGCCGACGACTGCGAATTCACCATCGAAGGCCGCATGAGCCATTTCGACATCGAAAAAGCCCAAGCCTGCGTCGAAGCGGGCGCCAACCGCATTTCCATCGGCGTGCAAACCTTCGACACCGCCATCCGCCGCCGCCTCGGCCGCAAACACGGCGGCGACGAAGCCTTTGCCTATCTGGAAAAACTGTGTGAAATCAATGCCGTCATCGTTGTCGATTTGATGTTCGGTCTGCCCAACCAAACCGACGCCGTCTGGCAAAACGACCTCGAACGCGCCACCGCCCTGCCTTTGTCCGGACTCGACACCTACGCCTTCAACCTCTATCCCATGCTGCCCATCAACCGCATGGTGGAAAAAGGCGCATTTCCCGCCCCGCCGGGTTTCGACGTTCAGGCAGACCAATACGCCTACGCCGTCGAAACGCTGGCGCAAAAAGGCTGGAACCAAGTCAGCAACAGCCATTTCGCCTATCCCGGCCGCGGCGAACGCAACCGCTACAACACACTGGTCAAATCCAATATCCCCTGCTGGGCGTTCGGCTCCGGCGCAGGCGGCAATTTCGGCGGCTTCAGCTATCAGGTGCAGGGCGATTTAGACAGCTACCTCGCCACACCGACAGGCGAAAAAAACATCGCCTTCATGAGCGGCCACAGCCCGAACAAAACCCTGCTCGGACAAGTGCAGCACGACATGGAAACAGGTCGTCTGAATCCCTCACTGTTTGACGGCAACGCCGCCGCGCAGAAACTGATTGCCCAATGGCAGGCAATGCAGCTCTTTGAAGAACAAGGTTCGGACGGCCTCATCCGCCTGAACACCAGCGGCCGCTACTGGTCGCCCACCCTCATCCGCAAACTCATGCTCACCCTTCCGACCCAAGAAAAGGATCAAACCATGCAAAAACTTTCATCCGAACAACAAATCATGTTGCGTCAATCATTGGAAAAAAATCCCGGCCAAGTGCTCGAAATGCTCGCCGCGCAAAACCAATGCAGCTTTGAAGACGTCATCCGCTGCCTGCCCGAAAACTACATCCGCCAAACCGAAGGCAGCCGCATCGTCGAAATCCTCCAAGCCGTCGCCGCTTGGGACGAAGCCGTCACCTTCATCGCCCACACCCCCGACGCCATCGTCGAAGTCACCGGCAAACTACCCAGCGGCAAAGTCGGTCGCGGCTTCTACAATTTCGACCACTCCGAAACCGACGGCGGCGTACACGGTCATATCTATTACGAAAACTGCGCCGCCATCTACCTTTTAGAGCGTCCGTTTATGGGCAAAGACACCTGCTCGCTTAACTTCATCAACCGCAACGGCGGCGCCATGTTCAAAATCTTCGTCGGCCGCGACGAAGCCGGCGAACTCAAACAGCACCAAATCGAAGCCATGAGAAAACTGTTTGAGGCAGCTTAAACAGGTTTCAGACGACCTCCGCCTGAAGCCGATAGAAATTGCCGCATTCCTGCACAAACGAAACCATCTTTCGGCATCGCAAATATCCGATGAAATTCGACAGGCTGCCTGCAAGATTGGCGTTTACCACTAAAGTAAGCTTGCGCTTACCGCCCTCTCCCTAACCCTCTCCCACGGGGAGAGGGGATTGAGGATACCGAGACCCAACCATTTTTGGCTTTTCTACCACTTAGCGTTTACCCGCCAACCCATCCCCTCTCCCCGTGGGAGAGGGGATGGGAGAGGGCATAGCACCAAACCGGTAAGTCAATTCCGCGGGCAAAACCCACGTTACGGCAGTTGTTATAAAACTTGCTTTACCCGTTTTCAGACGACCTCCACTCTGTCGCGAAAGAAAACCAAAAAGAAGTAGCGTGGGCTATGCCCACGACCACGCAGCATCAAACAAAACAAGGTCGTCTGAAAATCAACCAGCCTACCCCAACCACTCACAAATTATTGAACCCCTTACCATCCGACACACAAAGGAGACCCCATGCAACTTATCTTCGGCGCCAACGGCCCGTCCGGCCGCGCATTCATCCGCACGCTCACCCACCCCGCCGACACCGTCGCCGTATTAAGAAAGCCGTCTGAAGATTCGTTCTTTAGCGAACACCGCATTCAGACGACCGTAGCCGACGCGCTCGATGCCGATGCGCTCGACAAAGTGTTCGCACAATACCGCCCCGACAGCGTCATCAGTTTCGTCGGCGGCAAAAACGAGCAAGGCATACGCAGCGACGCACTGGGCAACATCAACATCATCGCCGCCGCCCAAGCTGCCAACCCGCAAGCCCGTTTCATCCTGATTACCAGCATGGGCTGCGGCGAACAATGGGACATGATGAGCGAACCCTTCAAACAAGCCCTCGGCGAAGCCGTCCGCGCCAAAACTGAAGCCGAAATCTACCTCAAGCAAAGCAGTTTGAACTGGACCATCCTACGCCCCTGCGGCTTGGACAACAGCGAAGACAGCCGCCACATCCTGACTGACCACCCCGACGGCATCCCTAAAAACTACATGAGCCGAAACGGACTCGCCACCGCCGTCGCCGCCGTCCTGCAAGACTCCGGCAGCATCGGTAAGGTTTACACCGTCGGCGCAGGCAGTTAACACCGCGCCCATAGCCCAAAAGGTCGTCTGAAACCGTTTCAGACGACCTGTTTTCTATTGCAGACAAGCGCAACGCCAATCAGCGCGGCATCCATTCATCCGCTTAACCAACCATTCCCAAACCCCGCTTTCAGACGACCTCCTGCCTTGTGTTATGATAATAGCTCTTCACAAAAAGGTATTTTATGGACAAACCCGTCTATCTCTACACCGACGGCGCATGCAAAGGCAATCCCGGCGCCGGCGGCTGGGGCGTGTTCATGCGTTACGGCGCACATGAAAAAGAACTGTTCGGCGGCGAAGCGGAAACCACCAACAACCGCATGGAGCTGACCGCCGTCATCGAAGGCCTGAAATCCCTAAAACGCCGCTGCCAAGTCGTCATCTGTACCGACTCGCAATACGTCAAAAACGGCATGGAAAGCTGGATACACGGCTGGAAAAAAAACGGCTGGAAAACCGCCGCCAAAAAACCGGTTAAAAACGATGATTTATGGAAAGAACTCGACAGCCTGGTTCAACAACACGAAGTCCGCTGGACTTGGGTAAAAGGCCATGCCGGACACCCTGAAAACGAGAAAGCCGACGAACTTGCCAACCGAGGCGCAGCAGAATTTTTGTAACACTTCATCCATGACGGTACTCAAACATATAGTGGATTAAATTTAAATCAGGACAAGGCGACGAAGCCGCAGACAGT
>JUNU01000346.1 GCA_001067655.1 Neisseria lactamica | reverse complement strand
TTGATTTGAGTTTTGGTATTTTTGCCCGACGGGGTGAAAAATACAGTTGCTACGGCTTGCTGTGGCAGGCCTTCTACCGGGCCGACATCGAACGCAAAATCCGCGACGAATACCTGCTCGACAAAAGCGGTGCAGGCTGGTATAAAATCCGCAACGCCCTGAAAAAGGCCGCTCCGCAAACCGACTTCGCCCCCTTCGAAACCACCTACGCCGCCCTCGCTGCCAAACTCGAACCACTGGTGTACGAATACGTCTTTTTGAAAGAATAGGCAGCCTGAAAAAAGCAGCCTGCACCCCCAAAACAAGGAAACCCCATGATCCCCACACAACACACCGTACTCATCACCGGCGGCGCCACCGGCATCGGCTTTGCGCTGGCAAAAAAGTTCCATGCAGCGGGCAACCGCGTGATTTTGGTCGGACGGCGCGAAGACGCGCTACGCCAAGCCGTAGAACAACTTTCAGGAGAACAGCTTTCAGGCAGCCTGCACGATAACGGCGCACGTTGCGGATATGCCGTCGCCGACGTTTCCCAAGCCGAAGACCGCGCACGGCTGGCGGCGCAGTTTCCCGAAACCAGTATCCTCATCAACAACGCCGGCATCCAATTCACCAAACGGTTGGACGAGCAGACGGACGACGAAATCGCGCAGGAAATCGCCGTCAATCTCACCGCGCCCGTGCAGCTCACCCGCGCCTTCCTACCCATGCTGGCGGGCAAGCCGCAGGCCGCCGTTATCAACGTATCATCGGGCTTGGCGGTGGTGCCCAAGGAAACCTGCGCCGTTTACTGTGCCACCAAAGCCGCGCTACACAGCTTTTCGCAAGTGTTGCGCTGGCAGTTGGAAAACAGCGGTATCCGCGTGTTCGAAATCCTGCCGCCCATGGTCGCCACGCCCATGTACAAAGGCAAGGGGCACGCGCACCTGACAATTTCGCCCGACGAATTGGCAGACGAATTTTGGCGTGATTTTGAACGCAACCGCTTTGAAAGCATGATTGGCAAAACGAAGTGGCTCTATTGGATTAACCGCCTCTCCGCACGGCTGGGGCAGCGGATTATGCGGAAGGGTTTGTAATCATGAACGCTCCGTCTTCAGATTATCGTGCCGTATTGGATTTTTGGTTTCGCGAAACTGCGCCGCAGCAATGGTTTGCCCGATCCGATGCGTTCGACGGCATCATCCGCCAACGCTTTTTTTGCCGTGTGGCAACGCGCCGCACAGGGCGAACTGGCCGACTGGCGCGAACGCCGTGCAATACGTCCGCGGACAAGACCCGCTCCTGCTGCGCCGC
>JUNU01000034.1 GCA_001067655.1 Neisseria lactamica | reverse complement strand
GAGCATCTCGGCTTGTTTGAGTTGTTTGGCAAGTTCGTCGGCAAGTTGGTCGCAGGCGGTGAGTTTGCTTTCTAAAATGGCAACGATTTGGGTTTGTTCGGCTAATGATGGAAGTTTAACTGGAAAATTACTTAATACAGTTTTATTGATTGATGCTAAGTTTGTTGTTTGTTTACCTGTTTCTTCAAAATAGCTTTTCCCATATCTAGAATTACCCAAATATGAAATATACTTTGAGTGTGTAATTGATTTTAAAAAAGGGCTTGCTCTAAAGACATGATTTTGGGTAATACAATTTTCAACTTGATTTTCCCAAATCCAACCACGCCCCAATTTATCCCTATCTCCACCTTCGTTAAATAATACGTCTCCAAATCTCAATCTGTATTTATTGAAACTTTCTGCTTCAATTTTCATTTCCTTGATTTCTTCTAAATCCAAATAACCCCGTTGTACATTCCCCACCCTTAAATAATTAACAGCAATTGGATTCGTTAATTTTCGGTTGGCACTCACAGACATACCTGAGTTAATTTCTGCAATATTTTCCAATTTCACTACTCCCCACCCCCTCGGCAAGTCTGCAAAATTTTCTTCAAACTTGACCGCTTGTGTCGACGCTTTGGACTTGCTCGGTTTTTTGCCTTCTTTTCCATTTTGTTCCCATTGGCTGACGGCTGTTTGCCAGTCGGCAAGCTGTTGGGCGTGGTGTTGTTCGCGGGTCGTCTGAATTTGGGCGAGCAGTTCGTTTTCAGACGGCAAGGCATCTGCGTGCTTGCTGCGCCATTCTTTGGTGAGTTCGCCGTTAAAGGCATTTTTGAGCAGGGATTGGCGGTATTGTTGGATTTGCTGCGCTGCGGTTTTCAGACGACCTATGCCTTCGTCGATTTCGTCAAACAGGCTTTCGATTTTATTGACGATGGCTTGTTGGGTTTCAAGTGGGGGAATTGGTATTTCTACCTTTCTTAGTCCAATTTGAGTAATTTGGGGTTGTGTTGAGCCAGAAATAATTGATTTAAAATTATAGCCTTTCAGGAAATAGTATAAATAATATAACAATATATTATCTGATAGCTCATCTAAGCACATTGCATTTCCATTAATATATGACTTGGGCTGTGAAATATGAATTTCTCCACAACTACCGCGACATCCAATTAATAATGTCTCTTTTTCATGATTAAATTCATTATGAAAACCAATTATTCCATTAGCACCATAAACTGGATAACCTTCATTTTTTAAATCCTTTACAGCAATAGTTTTCCATTGTTTAGGTCGGCAAATATCGAACAAATTATATTTCTTCCACCCCTCAGGCAACTGCTGTTCTGCGGTCATTTTTATGCTGTCCATTGTTGGTTAATCTCGTTTAATAGGGTGTTAAAGTCTTGGTCATTGGCGGCAATTTCACTCAATACATCATAGGCTTGACCCAAGCCGCCGTATTGATTGAACGGGGTAAGTTCAAAGTCGTTTTCTTCGATGGCAAAGGAAGTGATGATGTGGTCGCGAATCATGGTCAGCCATTGCATTTGCTCTTCGGTCAGCGGTTTATCGGCGCGGGCGTTGTGTTCAAAGGTCCAGGTTTGGAAGTTTTTACGCACGGTTCTGGTAAACGGAGTGATTTTGTCATCAATGCCAATCACTCGGCGAACAAGGCTGACTAAGGCGGTGAGTTCGCTTTCTACCTGTTCGCTGACGTTATCCAAACGCGCGTACGCCTGCCAAATATGAGTCAATGCCAATTTCGGTTTGGCTTTTTTAATGGCGGCTGCCAGCTCTTTAATCATCGCTAGGCTTAAGGCTTGGCGTTGATAAGGCTGATTATAGAAAATCTGTAAGGCGGTGATTTCGTCTTTGTTGCTGCGTATCCATTCGGCAAAATCTTGGGTCAGGGTTTCATCATTTTCCGCCCAGCCTGCGTGGATGACTTCATCAATCTCGGCGTCAATTTTCTGCTCGTTTTGTTTGCGGATGTCGTCCAATGTGGTGATGAGTTCCATGGAAAGCGGACGTGTGGCGGCTTTGACGCGTTGTTTTTGTATCTGTAAAACGGTTTTTTCAGACGGCGTCTCATCAATGGAAATGCCTTCTTGCTCGCAAGCTGCCCGATGGATTTCGTCGGCATTGATGGCGTGAAACAGGTCTTTAACCAATTGCGGTAATGGGACGCCGCCTGTGATGGCGGTGATCCGCTGCTGTTGTTCGTTATCCAGCTGTTTGTTTAAACGGGCAAGGCGTGCCGCCAGTGAGCTGATGCTGTCGCTATCAAATGCGCCGCCGAAGACGACGGCTTTTCCTAAATCGGAAAAGCTGACCGAACGCTTGGTGTCTAATTGTTGGCTTGCCGTTTTGAGCGATTTTGTAACGCCAATCGCATCGACAATTACATAATGGGTTTTGGCCGATGATGCGGAAGGGCTGACTTTTTGCAAGCCTTCTTTATCAAGCGTGCGTGTGCCGCGCCCTTTCATTTGCTCGAAATAGTTGCGGCTTTTGACATCGCGCATAAACAGCAGGCATTCGAGCGGACGGACATCCGTTCCTGTGGCAATCATATCGACGGTAACGGCAATGCGCGGGTTGTAGCTGTTGCGGAAATTCGCTAAGACGGTTTTGGGTTCTTCGCCTTGTTCAATGATTTCGCCGTTTTCACCCACAATATCGTCTTTGGCTTTGTAAGTGATTTTTTTGCAAAATTCGTTGCCTTGCCCGAACTCTTCGCGAACCATTTTGATGATGTCGTCGGCGTGGCTGTCGTTTTTGGCAAAAATCAAGGTTTTGGGTACTTCTTGACGATTTGGGAACATTACGGGCAAATGGTCGCGGAAGGTACGGATAATAGTACGGATTTGGCTTGGATTGACAACATCTCTGTCGAGTTGCTTGGCGGTATAGTCTTCATCGCTATCTTGCTGCTGCCAGCGTTTGCGGCGTGTGGTGCGTTCGCGGTGTTCGACCAGTTCTTCGGCTTTGAATTTGCCGCCATCAAGGCTGATTTTGGTATTGATCAGATAGACTTCATTGCCTACGTTTACGCCATCGGCAACGGCTTGTTCGTGGCTGTATTCGCTGACGACATTTTGATTGAAAAAGCCAAAAGTGCGGTTGTCCGGTGTGGCGGTTAAACCAATCAGATAGGCATCAAAATAATCCAACACTTGCCGCCAAAGGTTGTAAATGGAGCGATGGCATTCGTCGATAAAAATAAAATCAAAAAATTCGGGTGGCAGATCCGGTTGATAGGCAACGGGCAATGGTTCTTTCAGTCGATTTTCCCATTCTTCCAATTCCATGCTGTCATCCGGTATCGCCAGATCTTCCCCTTTTAATAGCGAATACATACGCTGAATGGTGCAAATGCAGACTTCTACGCCGTTGGGAATATGCGGCGATTTAATCACTTGGGCGTTGTAGAGTTCGGTAAATTTGCGGTTGTCGTCAGACGGGGTAAAAACCAACATTTCCTGCTCGGCCTGTTCGCCCAAATTGACGGTATCTACTAAAAATAAAATGCGGCGTTTGCCTGTGTATTTGAGCAAACGATACATAATGCTAATGGCGGTATAGGTTTTGCCTGCGCCTGTAGCCATCTGAATCAAGGCGCGCGGCAAATCTTTTGCCAAAGAATCTTGCATATTTTCGATGGCGGTTAATTGGCAATCGCGCAATCCTAACGCCGCCGCAGACAGATGGTTAGGATTGAGCGCAGGTATGGCTTTAAGTTTGGCGCGCAGGGTGTTTTTGCCTTCGTTTGCCCATTTTTGCAATGTCTCGGGGCGGTGAAAGTTGAATACTTCACGGGCACGCGGGGCGGGATCGTTGCGGTTGGTAAAACGTGTTACTACGCCTGTGCTTTCATATAAAAAGGCAATCTCTGCTTGCTGAATATAATTAAGTTCGCTATCGGCATAGCGTGCGCTTTGCTCTTCTACGGTATTGAGCTTATGTCCAAAGTTTTCCGGCTTGGCTTCAATCATGGCAACCGGCTCGCCATCAACAAACAACAGATAATCTACCGGACCGCTGTCGGTCGGATATTCACGTACCGCCACACCCAAACTGCTGTTGCGATTAAAGTTCTTCACCGACTGTACCGCCCAGCCCGCCTGCTCCAGTTTTTGGTCGATGATGTCGCGGGCTTGCTGCTCGGGGTGTTGGTTGTAGGTTACCCGTTTGTTCATAAATATTATCCTAGATAACGCGTTAAAATTGATAAAAATAGATAGTTAGCTGTGTTTGGTGAAGCTGTATAACTCACTGTCTCACTCCCAAAATCTAAACACGACAACTTTCCCAACTGCTCTGCAACTGCTTTTTATGATTTTCAATGATAACCCAAGTAGCTTTCATTTGCCTCAACTTCACAAGTAAGCATCCTAAAACTTTCTGCTTAAATGGTTTTACATTGAAACAATTTTGGTGCAAATGTATTTTCCTATTCGGAATCAATCTCAAATTATACAGGGTAGATTTAGATTAAATCAGGACAAGGCAAAGAAACCGAAAACAGAACCGGCTTAAACTTGCCCGCTATGTTTTTAAACAAGTAAAACGCGCAAGATTCATATTTTACGATTGTGCATAAACACAGAAGGCTGTTAGGCTCTCAATTTGAGTCAACTTGCGATATATAAAATAAACAGGTCGTCTGAAAACCGGTAAAACCGATTTTTCAGACGACCTTTTATGTAATTTCTGTTTTAGAAGGGTTGTTTCTATATTATAGAAAAATGTAAATTGTATAATCGCTCAAAATCAATTAGTTGATTTTAATATTTCAATTTATCGCATAAATATGTAAAAATAAAGTGAAAAAGACCAAATTTTAGATCTTATTTTTTACACGGCGTTATAATCTCGCGCACATTTTGTCACTATTTCGCTATCGTTTTGTCATCGCGCAATGACAAAATGGCTGCAAAGCGATATGCCAATCAACATCAAAACGCTCCATAGCAGCTCTGAACAGCAATTTGATAAAAGCATAAGGAATATCGCAAATACTTTACCGCCAAATTCCTTCCTATACACCGAGATCTTTGCAAAATCCCCCTAAACTCCCACCAAGACATTTAGAGGATTTTCCATGAGCACCTTCTTCCGGCAAACCGCCCAAGCCGTGATTGCCAAACACATCGACCGCTTCCCTCTATTGAAGTTGGATCAGGTGATTGATTGGCAACCGATCGAACAGTACCTGAACCGTCAAAGAACCCGTTATCTCCGAGACCACCGCGACCGTCCCGCCTATCCCCTGTTGTCCATGTTCAAAGCCGTCCTGCTCGGACAATGGCACAGCCTCTCCAATCCCGAACTCGAACACAGCCTCATCACCCGCATCGATTTCAACCTGTTTTGCC
>JUNU01000345.1 GCA_001067655.1 Neisseria lactamica | reverse complement strand
ATCTGTACTGTCTGCGGCTTCGTCGCCTTGTCCTGATTTAGTTAATCCACTATAAGAAACAAAGTTGGAAATCAAAAGGTCGTCTGAAAACCTGCAATGCTTGTTTTCAGACGACCTTTTGATTGTTTAAACCGACTTATTAAATTATTTCGCAGCCTTAAACGCGTCGGTAACCTGTTTGGACGCGTTCAGCAATTCTTGCGCGCCGCCCGCCGCCAAATAGGTTTCGGGAACGAGGTAAACCACCTGTCCTTTTTTCCATGCAGTCGTTTCGGCGACCAGCGGATTGTTCAACACGTCTTTCGCTGCCTGTCCTTCTTCGCCGATGGCCGCGCCCCTGTCAAGGACAAACAGCCAGTCGGGATTTTTCTCTTTCAAGTATTCGAAGCTGACGGGCTGACCGTGGCTGCCTTCTTTGATGGCTTCGTCAACGGCCGGAACGCCAATGTCTTTGTGCAGCCAGCCGCCCAGTCGTGAAGACGGACCGAAGGCGGACAGTTTCCCGCCGTTGACCAGAATCACCAAACCTTTGCCTTTTCCTTGCGCGGCAGTTTTCGCGGCTTCAAAAGATGCGTCGATTTCCGCCTTCAGCTTGTCGGCTTCCGCCTGTTTGCCGAAGATTTGCGCCAGCGCGTCGATACGCTCTTTGGCACTGTCTTTGAGGTTGGCGGTATCGGCGGTCATTTCGATGGTTGGCGCAATGGCGTTCAACTTGTCAAACGCTTTGGCTGCGCGGCTGCCGATAATGATGAGCTGCGGCTTGTAGGCGTTGAGCGCCTCGTAATCCGGCTCGAACAGCGTACCGGCAGGTTTTGTTGCTTTGAAATATTCGTCCAAATAAGGCAGCAGGTTTTTGTCGATAGACAGACCGGTTTTCACGCCCAATTTGTTTAAAGTGTCGAGCATACCCAAATCGTAAACGGCGATACGTTCGGGATTTTGCGGCACTTTCGCGTCGCCGCGCGTCGTTTTGACGGTCAAACCCGCGCCTTCGGTTTGGGCTGCGGAAGCGGTTTGGGCGTTTTGGTTTGAAGCGGAATCTTTCGGCGAACACGCACCCAAAGCAAGGGCGCAGCATACGGCTAAAGCAGTCAGACGTAACATGGATTCTCCAAGCAGATATAAAACGAAAATATGGAAAAGGCCGTTTGAACAAGAAAATTTAAAGGCTTCCAATCAGAAAGCCGAACGTTCAGACGACCTTTACGGTTTGATGTTACCAAATTAACCAATAACAATTATCGTTTATTTTATTAGATATAAAAGAGGCTGTCCATCGGTCTTTAAATGCGGTTGTCGGTCATCTCTCCGCCATCATTCATCAAACAATCAATCCCAACCTTTTCCCCAATGCCAAAATCGCCCTTTTGTTCGACGGTGAGAACACTTTTTCCGCCGCTTCTTCAATACTGAACCATCCGTAAGCGACGTGTTCGTCAGGCTGCAAAACAATAGCCGCATCGCGCGGAATTTCGGCGGAAAAGATGTGTTCGCGGTTTTCGAACACGCCTTTGGGATAGCGGTGCCGCCAGTGGTGGTAGATTTCGTAAACCGTGCTGTCGTGCCAGTTGCAGAGCTGCCCGTCCGCAAGGCGGATGCCGGTTTCCTCCCAAACTTCGCGTTTGGCGGTTTCCTCTATGGTTTCGTCCGGCTCGATGCTGCCGGTTACCGACTGCCAAAAACCTGGCGGCGAAGTGCGTTCGATTAAAAGGATATTGCCGTCAGCATCATGCAGGACAACCAGCGCGGACACGGGATACTTCAAGGGCTTTGCCATCAATCGTCTCCGGCAGCGTCCATCGCGGGATCGGATTTGGTGTCGCTGCGCGCCTGCATTCCCGCCTTAATCATGGCGATGCTGCTCGGTGCCTGGCTTTCGTTCAAGATGCGGACTTCGCGCTGCGGATAAGGGAATTCGATGCCGTGTTCGTTAAACTGCCGCCAAATATCCAGAAAAATCGCCGATTGCAGCGCGGCAAAACCGTTTTCCGGGTCTTTCACCCAATAAGTCGCACGCAAATCGATACCGTTGTCGCCGAAATTGGTCACCACCGCCAAAGGCGCGGGATGTTTGGAAACACGCGGCTGTGCGGCGGCTGCACTTTTAATGATGTCCAGCGCCTTAATCAAGTCGGAATGATAGGCAACCTGTATATTGAACGCCTGCTGCAATTCGCGGCTGGTATAAGATTCGTTGACCACCATCGAGGTAACGAACGTCTCGTTCGGAATCAGCGCCTCCGTACCGTTGGCATTGCGCAGCACGACGAAACGCGAGGTGATTTTGGTGACATAACCGGTAAAGTTGTTGACCGTCAGACGGTCGTTCATGCGGATAGAGCGGTCGCCCAAAATGATGAAGCCTGAAATGTAGTTGCTCGCCACCTTTTGCAGGCCGAAACCGATACCGATGCCCAACGCACCGCCGAACACCGACAATACCGTCAAATCAATCCCCACCAGCGGCAGCGCAATCAAGACCGCCAAAACCATCATCACCGTTTTGATGATTTTGGACAAAATCATGGACAGATTATTGTCCAGGCTGCTT
This sequence comes from Neisseria lactamica, assembly GCA_001067655.1. Taxonomy (GTDB): domain Bacteria; phylum Pseudomonadota; class Gammaproteobacteria; order Burkholderiales; family Neisseriaceae; genus Neisseria; species Neisseria lactamica_B. Next base: position 736 of record JUNU01000345.1, on the reverse strand, counting down.
TTCTCCAAACGCTCGCCGATAAAGCGCGCCAACCACGACGCGCCTATCATCAGAAGCCCGACCCACAAAATCCCGTTCAAAATCATCAACAGGCTCAGTTTGCCCGAACCGACCGAGAAGCTGATGCCGTCGAGCATCGCCAAAATCTTATCGTCCAAGCCCGACAGCCAAAGCACGAACCCTACCCACAAAACCATGGAGACTGATTTCTCCAGCCAGTCGGTCAGTTTGTTTTGCGGCAAAGCGGCATGAACGACCGCCACGCTGACCCGAATCAAAATCATCCAGCGCGCCGCTAAAATCAGCAGATGCAGCCATACCGGGCGAAACTCCGTCAAGTTGCAGACAAACAAAGCCGCCGCACCGAAAATCATCATCAGCACCGGCCACAAAATCCGTCTGCCTATATGCCGCAATAGCGTGAAGTTACCTTGTTCCGCAAAGAAATAACGGCTTTTGAGTCGGTTTGACAGCCAAAACGTCGCCGCCATCAGCATTAAGACTCCGACCAGCTCAATCCAGCCCGAAACCTGTCCGAAATTGCGCTCTACCAAGCTAGACGTAAACGCCTGACGCGCAAACAATTCATGCAAAATATTGTCCATCAGCCCTGTTTTTTCATTAAAAATCAAAGCAGCAATTATATAGCAGCCATAAAATTCCGCCACACTCGTTTGCCGAACAAAGGTCGTCTGAAAATATGGCGGATTCAAGTGAAGAACAAAACATCCCGTCT
>JUNU01000344.1 GCA_001067655.1 Neisseria lactamica | reverse complement strand
GGGTCAGGTTGCCGGTGCGGTCGTAGCCGTAGCTGCGTTTGACGGCGGTTTGGCTATAACCCGCCACTACTTTAGTTTTGCCTTTGCCGCCTTCCGTCAGGTCGTTGAGGGTGGCGATTTGCCGTTTCAGACGACCTAAGGGGTCAAGTTCGTAACGGCTGGCGAGCTTACCTTGTGTGCGGAGGATTTCGCGGTGCAGTTTGTCGCGTTCGATGTCGGTGATGACTTCGTCGTCGAGGCTGATTTGGTGCAGGTGG
>JUNU01000343.1 GCA_001067655.1 Neisseria lactamica | reverse complement strand
AGTACGGCAAGGCGAGGCAACGCCGTACTGGTTTAAATTTAATCCACTATAAACAAAACAATTTTCAGACGACCTCTTGAGGCAACCTGACTTGCTCATTTCAAAAATTAATTAACCGTCCTCTGTGGGACGGTTTTTTTTGTTTGAGAACAGGAGTTGAGGAGAAAAGCACTTTAAGGACGGACTTCTTCAAGCTTTTTACGCTTAAAGATGTCGTGTGATGAGAAACCCGCAGCCGTATCAGATGCTTGGTTTACGTTATGGCGCGATGACGGGCGGCGGATAGCCGTGTGCGTCAATTTCAGACGAGGCGAGCCACGGGGTATGGACGAGGTTGGCGGGCAGATGCGCCAATTCGGGGATGTGGCGGCGGACGAATGTGCCGTCCGGGTCAAGCCGGCGGGCGGTTTGGATAATATCGATGGAACGTCGGCGGGCATTGCGGGCGGCGGTTTGCCAGTTGCCCTCGTTCAACGCGGGGTCAAAATCGGTTTGCTGCGCGGCAAACCAAGCGATGCCGTGTTTGGACGGTTGATGTAGGATGCCGCACAAAAATTCTGCCGTCAGGGAGCGCAGGGCGGGATGCAGCCAGCCGCTCGATTTCAGGCTGCGCATGGCGGCATCGATGAGCGGGAAGCCTGTTTTCCCCTGCCGCCAACATTCCGTCAGGTCGTCTGAAAACGGTGCAGATTCGGCATCGGATTCAGGTTCGATGCGGGCGCGGTGGTAAGCAAGCTGTTGATAGAAATCGCGCCGAATCAAGTTGTCCAACCAAGCATCTGCGCCCTGCCCTGCTGCCTCGACCGCCAACACGCGCGGCGAAATGCAGCCTGCGCTCAAATACGCGCTCAAGCGGCTGGTGCCTTTTCTGGCAGGAAAATCCTTCATAATCGGATAAAACCTAATATTTTCTTCGAAATTCCGCCATTTTTTGTCCGCTTCATCTTCTCCGCCGCGCTGCGCGGAAACCATATCCTGCTGTCCGTTCCACGCTGGAAACGGCGGCATTTCGGCTGAGGTCGTCTGAAAAATTTCGGTTTGACGGCAAACTACATCCTGCCCGCCAAACCGCTGACGAAACAAAGCTAACCATGCTTCTTTATAATGTGGGAAGTCAGTATAAGGCGCGCCGTGGCTGCCCATGATGTCTGCTTTGGCAAATACGGCACGGTCGTTAACGCGCTCGAACGCAACGCCTTTTTCATCCAAAATCCGCCAAATGCGGTTATCTTGCTCGATTTCAGACGGCGTATAGGCTTCGTCTGCAATTACGGTCTGAACATACAACCGCGCCGCCAAAGCAGACAATTCTTCCACACTGTTCACCGCATACAAAGCCACGCCTCGCGCCGCCAACGCACCATGCAAAGCCGCCGCCGCCTGATAATGAAACCAATCCTGACGCGGATTGGGGATTTCAGACGACCCCTGCGCCACCCACACACCTGCCACAGGCGATCCCCGCTTCACGGCGGCGGACAACGCGGCGTTGTCGCGTATGCGCAGGTTGCGGCGGAACCAGACCAATGTATGTGCTTGCATGGCGATGTCGTCTGAAGGGGATAAGGCGTTTGATTTTAGCAGAAATTTTAGAGTCCGAAGAAGGAGGCAAAGAAGGGGAGGGTCGTCTGAAAAGCTAGGGCGCGCCATTCGCAAAAGCTGTTTGCTGTTTCAAACTGTGCGATACTCCCTATTCCGAACCTGCCCTAAAACTCAGCCCCCTCCCTCACTCAAATATAGTGGATTAAATTTAAATCAGGACAAGGCGACGAAGCCGCAGACAGT